>NZ_JBIVLI010000042.1:0-49896 GCF_044751205.1 Streptomyces sp. NPDC088732 | reverse complement strand
TCGAAGCCCCAGACACCCGGCGCCTCGCCGTCGGCCAGGATCTTGGTCTTCGAGCGCAGCTTCGCGGTCGGCTCGGTACCGTCGATCCAGATGTATTCAGCCTTGAAAGCCACTTGCTCTCTTCTCCTTGCTGGGTGGGTGCCTGCCGGCGGTCGGCAGGACGTGGGTGGCGGCGCGGCGATTCGCGCCGTCGCGGGTGGTGGTGGCCCGTCAGCCGACAGCGGCCGGCGCAGGCTGGAGGAGCTTGACCACGTGGTCGTGGCCGCCGCGCTGGGCGTCGGAGTGCGGCGTGCCGCCCCACCGGTCCTCGATCCCGGGATCGGCGCCCTGGGCCAGGAGGTACTGGACGACCTCGACGTGTCCTTCGGAGGCGGCCAGGTGAAGGGCGGTCCGCTTGTCGTAGTCGCAGGAGTTGGGGTCCTTGCCCGTCGCCAGCGCGATGCGGACCTCATCGAGGTCGCCCTGGCTCGCCGCCCACAGCAACCGCATCGTGGACGCGATCTCCTCCTCGTTCTTGCCGCGCCGCGGATCACGCTTGCCGGACACCTCGCCGGCGGCGAAGGAGTCGTAGACATGGAAGTTGAAACGGCCCACCAGTTCCTTGCAGAACGCCACACCGCGCACCGAGTTGCCCAGCGCGTCCAGCCGCGGGGACCACACGCAGATGCCCATCACGCCAGGGACCACGATCATCAACCCGCCGGACACACCGCTCTTGGCGGGCAGCCCGATGGTGAAGGCGAACTCACCGGAGTAGTCGTACATCCCGCACGACGACATCAGCGACAAGCACTTGCGCACCGTGTCCGCGGAGAAGACCCGCTCCCCGGTCAGCGGGTTCACCCCGCCGTTGGCCAGCGACGCGGCCACCGTCGACAGCGAACGGGCATCCACCTCGATCGAGCAGCACTGGAAGTAGAACTCCAGCGTCTCCACCAGATCGGTGCCCTCCGGGAACGAGCCGTGCTCCCGCATGAAATACCCCAGGGCGAAATTGCGGTCCGCGGTGCGACGCTCGGAGAGATAGACCGCGTTGTTGAAACCCACCCGGCCACCGCCGGACAGCCTGCGCCAGGTCTCGGCGACGTAGTCGAAGCGGTCGGCCGTGTCCTGCTTCGGGCGGATCAGCGAGCACGACATGATGGCACCCGAGTTGATCATCGGGTTGTGCGGCAGGCCGTCGCTGTTCAGTGTGAGCTCGTTGAATCCACGGCCGCTGGGTTCCCGGCCCACGTGCTGGTGCACGACGTCGGCGCCGTGCTCCTCCAGCGTCAGGCAGTAGTTGATCGGCTTGCACACCGACTGCACACAGAACTGCGTGTCGGCGTCACCGACCGCGAAACGCTGCCCGTCGATCGTGCACAAGGCGATCCCGAACCGCTCCGGATCCACTCGGCCCAACTGTGGGATGTAATCCGCGACATGCCCACCGTTCACACGACGCAAATCCTCGTAGATCGCGGAAATCTCGGTCTGGAGCGCGCCGAAGTCCGGAATCACGAAGTCTCCCTTGACGGACTTCACGACGACACCGCCGCCCATCTTGCACAGGGCGATGAACCGGTGGAGATCGATTCGGGACCGGCCTTCGATGTCGGCCCCCCGGCGCAGTGCTGCCCACACCTCGGTGACCCGCGGGTCGGTTTCCGAAACACCGGACTCCCGAAGCCGTGCGGCCAGCACGGCAGCGGCGATCCGGCCGTCCTCACCGACACCCAGGGAGGTGAACAACTTGCCGTAGTACCCGGCATCGAAGGCCTCGCCGTCCGGCCGGGCACTCGGCGCCTTGGGTGCGACGCCAGCGTGGCGCGGCCGGGAACCGGCCTTGGGGGTTGCTGGCATGGCAAGGTTTCTCTTTCTCAAGACGGAGTATTTTCGCTGCGCGGCTCACCTTGGGTGACGATTCCCTGGACGCACTTCACGTGGGTGCATATGGGGACGGAGGCGATATCGGGTCACGGCGAGGGTGCCGGTCGTGACGCGGACCGCAGAAAGTGGTGCTCGTCCGCCGGCGCGGGGTAGGGCGGGGCGGGACTGTGCCACGCCTGTCACTCACCGGTAGGTAAGTGGTTGACGTGTCCCCCAATTGTAAGGACCTATGGTTCATCGTTCAACTTTCACTCTTTGCAGCCACACAGTCGCCCACCGTGGACGACTCCGCCCAGGGATCGGATTCGGAATCGATCAACGACCACCGGAGCACTGGCTGCAACCTGTGCCACACAGCGTGCACCCTCGTGACCTCTGATGCGTATATGAAATGTTGCGAGGTGAGCCCAAAGGAACGCTTAAGGGCCCCCCGACGGAGGGCGGGGTGGTTGCCCCTGCACACGCAAGGGACCGAGGTGGTTGATCAGTCAACCTCTCCCATAGCATCGAGGGAGCGCAATCCCTCACTCCCCGCAGAGCAGGTCGGACGCACCGCAGACTTCCGACTGCAGCAGGTGGTACGCGGGGCGCGTCGACTCCGCAATCACGCCGGCGACCCGAGCCGTCCACCACGGAGCGCGTCTGCAGTCCGGACGCGTCGTCGAGCGAACCCGCGCCCTTCGCCGCTCCTATGCCCCGCCAACCCCGCCCGGTATCGTGCCCGTAAGGGGGAGACCGGCATGCGTGTGGGCATCACAGGGCATCGTGGGCTGTCGCCGGAGGTCGAGGCACACGTCCGTGCCGAACTCGCCGAGCTGGTCGACGCCACCGGGGCGGAGGGCCTGGTCGGCATCAGCTGCATCGCCGACGGCCCGGACACATGGTTCGCCCAGACCGTCGTCGCGCACGGCGGCCGCCTCGAAGTGGTCGCCCCGGCAACCGAGTACCGCGAGAGCCTGCCCGCATGGCACCACCCCGTGTACGACGAGCTGATGGCCCGTGCCGCCGACGTCCACCACACCGGGTTGCGCGAGTCCGACTCGCGGGCCCATCAGGCAGGCAGCGAGATCATGGTGGGCCTGGTCGACCAACTGATCGCCGTGTGGGACGGGCAGCCGGCCCGCGGATACGGCGGTACCGCCGACGCCGTCGCCTACGCCCACCGCGTGGGTGTGCCCGTACGGATCGTGTGGCCCGAAGGCGCCATCCGCGACTGAACCACCGATCGCCGAAAGCGCGGATACCGGCCTTCCGCGCCGCCATCACGTCCACGACCGGCACCGGCTCGATCGGCTTCTCCACCTCGGCGCCCGGCCATCCTCACCACCGCCGGCTACGGGCCGGCGACCACCCCGCGCATGCTGCGTGATCAGCCGGACCGGTACCTCTGGATTGCGTTGCTCGAGCCGGGTGGCTCGTCTACCAGACCGGGCCGGTGCACATGTGCTGAATGGTGGAGGCCAGCGCCCGCTTCAGTACGTCGGCGTCCGCCTCGGTGATCGCCTCGAACGTCAGCAGGTAGCGCCCCACGTGCAGGCCCAGCAGGTAGCTGGCCACCAGGGAAGCCCGAATCTCCGCCTGCTCGGGAGCGATGGCCGTGACGATGGGAGCGATCACGCATGTGGTGAACAGCTCCCGCATCAACGTGGCCGCCTCCGGGCGTTCGCATGCCGCGTGCAACAGGGTGATCGCCGTGTTGGGCCGGCCGTCCTGCTCCCAGGTCTCGAGGAACACCGCCGCGAGACGCTCTCCGATGCGGCCGGGGCCCCCGGCAAGCACCTGGCGCACGACCGTCTCGGGATCGAAGGGCCATTCGACGGTGGCGGCCAGCAAGCCCGCTTTCGAGCCGTAGAAGTGCACGACGAGCGACGGTCTGACCTCCGCTTTCCTCGCGATCTCGCGCAGCGACGTATGGGCGTAGCCCTTCTCGGCAAAGGCCGCGCGGGCAGCCGCGAGGATCGTGGCGCGCGTCGCCTCACCGTCCCGCAATCGCGCCGCTCCGGACGCCTGCGCGCCGGGCGGGCCGGAGCCGGGGGGCGGGGTTTTCGTCGCTGCCATATCAGCAGTCTGACACTCCCGGACTGAACATGTACAGTAGGTGCAGGATACAGCTGTACATGTACAGCACGGCGCGTTCGCCACGGGATTCGCTCCACCGCACGTGGTCCGTCACAGGCGCAGCGCACCGTCCCCACGGCGCCGGGGCGACGTACGTCACTCCGCACCGGACGAATCGACGACTCCTGAGTCGCCGGTCGAGTCCGCCGGGGGTCACCCGGGAACACGTCATAAGCGAAGGAGTCACCATGAAGGCCATGCTCACCCCACTGGTGGTGCAACCCGGTGAGGCGGCCGGGGCATCGCTCACGGACGGCGCGTTCGAACTGCTCGCCGACGGCGGTGCGGTCAGCGCGAGCAGGCTCACCCTCGCGACCGGCGCCGACGGGGCACCACCGCACCACCACAAGCTCTCCCACGAGCTCTTCTATGTGCTGGGCGGGGCGATGCTGTTCCGCCTCGGCGACACACTGACCACCGTGAAGAAGGGCGGGCTCGTCGTGGTACCGCCGTGCCTGCCGCATGTCTTCGGGGCAGCGGAGGGGGAGGTGGCCGACGTAGTGGTCGTGCTCAGTCCTGGCATCGAACGGTTCGGCTACTTCGAGCAGTTGGCCGCCATAAGTCGGGGCGAGGCGGACTTCGCGTCGCTCCTCCCCCAACAGGATCGCTACGACGTGCACTTCGAGGACCTTCCCGAGTGGCGGTCGGCCCCCTCGCGGTAATCCGCCCCTCCGCCCTCGGCCCGGGCCCGCACTTCCCGCACGCCGCCCTCGGTGCGGAAGGAGTTGCGGACCCGGTGCCGGCAGTACCGCGGCCTGGACCTGCGGCAGAGGGCGCTCCTGCACGGTCCGAAGCGTTCCGACGGATCGGAACCCCGCAACGTCCTGGGCCCGGAGCAGGCCCCGGTTCGACGGGGGCTGGCCGCGCGACGCGCGGAAGCCCTCGTCGTGGCTGATCACATGTGCCGGCCGCCGGTCACCTCGATGACCGTCCCCGTCAGGTACGACGCGAGGTCCGAGGCGAGGAAGAGTGCCACCGAGGACACCTCTGACGCCTCACCGGCACGTCGCATCGGGATCTCGGCGAGTTTCGCGTCCCAGATGTGGGGCGGCATCGCCTCGGTCATCGGCGAGCGGATCAGCCCAGGCGCGATGGCGTTGACCCGAACACCGTGGTGAGCCATCTCCTTGGCCGCCGCCTTGGTGAGCCCGACGATGCCCGCCTTCGCCGCGGAGTAGTTGGTCTGGCCGACGAAGCCGACCTTGCCGGAGATGGAGGACAGGTTCACGATGGCACCGGATCGCTGTTCCCGCATGACGGCGGCGGCCAGTCGCGTGCCGTTCCAGCAGCCCTTGAGGTGTACGGCGACGACCTGCTCGAACTGGTCCTCGGTCATCGTCCGCATCGTCGCGTCACGGGTGATGCCCGCATTGTTGACCATCACGTCGAGCCCGCCGAACGTCGAGACACACAGGTCCACGGCGCTCCGGACGTCCGACGCAGCAGTGACGTCGCAGGCTGCTGTCACCACCCTGTCACCCGCGTCGAGGCGTTCAGCGGCGCTGCGCGCCGCTTCGGCGTCGCGGTCGGCGATGACGACGCGCGCGCCCTCGCGCAGGAAGGTCTCGACCGTCGCGAGTCCGATGCCCTGGGCACCTCCGGTGACGACGGCGGCGCGGTCTTTCAGCAAACCCATCGGTGTCCTCCAGGAATGGTGTGTGCGGTCGGCATGCACCTGTACGTCTCCAGGGGGAGTCGGCCGAGCGCCTCCGACAGGTGGGGGTGTGAGTGGTTCACGAGCGTTGCCACCAGCAGCAGATGGTCGAGGTGGTCGACGTCGAATCGCAGGGCGGCGAGGTCGGATTCGTTGAGTTCGTAAGCGCCCGAGCGGCGATGGGCCGCTCGCGACCCGGTGCCGTACGAGGGCCGCAGGGCCTGTCCCGGGGTCGCCGCGAGCAGGGTCGTGCCACGGCACTCCGCATCGGCGACGAACGCCCGGTCGTACGCTCGCGCGCAGCTCAGAGCACGCGCGAGGACTGCGGGTTCGATGAAGGGAAGGTCCGCCGGAAGGGAGGCCACGCCGCACCGCGGATGGAGCGCTCGTGCCGTCCGCTCGCCATGCCGGATGGCCTCGTTGAGCCCGGGGCCGTCGGCAAGGACGGCCCGCACATCGAGGTCGTCGACGGTGTCGAGGTCGTGGATGCGGTCGAACACGACGACGACCTCGCCGACCCCGGGTGCCGCCTGCGCGGCCGCCACGGTGTCGCGGAGCAGGGCGCGGGCCACGCTTCGCCGGGCATGCGGGTCCAGTTGGAGGCGGCTCTTGGCCAGACGGAGGTCCTTCTGGGGTATCACGACCACCCAGTCCCACCGCTTCACCGCAGGAACCCGACACTCAGCGGCACAGCGCGCTGCACTTCGGTGTCGAATCCGAGCGCGGCCTGCGCGCGCTCAGCGGTGACGTCGTCGTACGTGGTGGTGCGCTGCCGGGTGGGCCGGCCCGCAGCGGCCGCCAGTTCCCTGATTCCGGCGATGGTCCGCATCGACCCGTTGGTCGAGCCGGCCATCCGGCTGATCGTCTCCTCCATCAGCGTGCCGCCGAGGTCGTTGGCGCCGCCGCGCAGCATGTCGACGCATTGCTCCGGTGCGAGCTTCACCCAGGAGCAGGCGATGTTGTCGATGGTGCCGTGCATGAGGAGCCGTGCCAGTGCATGGACGGCACGGTTGTCGCGGCGTGACGGGCCTGGGCGGGCGATGCCCGCCAGGTAGATGGGCGAGTTCTGGTGCACGAAGGGCAGGGGCACGAACTCCGTGAATCCGCCGGTCTCCTTCTGCAGCTCGACCAATGTCCGCATGTGGTCGACCCAGTGACGCGGCTCGTCGACATGGCCGTACATCATCGTCGCGGTGGTGTGGATGCCGAGTTCGTGCGCGGTCCGGATGACCCGGATCCACTCCCCCGCCGGGAGCTTGCCCTTGGTGAGCACCCATCTGACCTCGTCGTCGAGGATCTCGGCGGCCGTGCCGGGAACCGAGTCGAGGCCCGCGGCGCGCGCTTCGGCAAGCCATTCGCCGACGGTGATGCCCATGCGGGAGGCGCCGCTGATGATCTCCATGGGCGAGAAGGCGTGGAGGTGGATCCGAGGGCAGCGCCGCTTCACCTCGCGTGCCAGGTCGAGGTGGACGCTGCTGGGCAGACCGGGGTCGATGCCCCCTTGCATGCAGATCTCCGTCGCCCCGACCGTCCACGCCTGCTCGACGCGGTCGCCCGCCTCGCCGAGCGAGAGGCGGTAGGCGTCGGCGTCCGTGGCCCGCTGCGCGAAGGCGCAGAAGCGGCAGCCGACGTAGCAGACATTGCTGAAGTTGACGTTGCGGTTGACCACGTAGGTGACGACGTCACCGACCGCCGTGTGCCGCACCTGGTCGGCGAGCAGGCACAGCGCGTCCAGCGCGCGGCCGTCGGCGTACGCCAGCGCGAGCGCCTGGTCGCGGGTGAGGGCCGCCGGGTCGCGCTCGGCCGCACGCAGGGCCGCGGCCACGTCGGGGCCCAGCCGCTCGGGGGCGGTGGTCCCGGACGGCGCCGCCCTGTCCTTCAACTGGTCCGCGAGTACCTGCCAGTCACCGAAGGCGTGGTCGAAGTCGCCGCGCGCGGTGGTCCGCCGGCCTTCCCGGTCGATCGCGACGTGAAGGTCGGTGCGGCCGGAGGACTCCGCCTCGGCCGCTTCCTGCCAGGGCAGGCCCGAGGGCGACACGTCGGCGGCGAGGCCTGTGGCCGGGTCCGCCAGTGCCAGCAGGTGCGGTCGGACCCTGGCGTCGGCCCACGGGCCGCCCGCGAGCACGTACTCCGGCTGAACCGCGAGCCGTTCACGGAGGTCGAACCCGGCCTCCGCGGTCAGTTCCTTCAGCTTCGCCAACTGCGGCCAGGGCCGCTCGGGGTTCACGTGGTCCGGTGTGAGGGGTGAGACCCCGCCCCAGTCGTCCACGCCGGCTGCCAGCAGCAGGCGCAGTTCCTCCGGGTCCGAGAGGTTGGGCGGCGCTTGGACCCGCATCCGCGGGCCGAGGAGGATACGTGCCACCGCGATGACGGCGAGGTACTCCTCCAGCCCGGCGTCCGGGGCGGCTCGCATCGCCGTGTCGTGTTTGGCCCGGAAGTTCTGGACGATCACCTCCTGAACGGCGCCGTACTGCCGGGCGATCCGGCGGATCTCCAGAAGTGAGTCGATGCGGTCCGCGGGACTCTCGCCGATGCCGACCAGGATCCCGGTGGTGAAGGGGATGCCGGTCCGTGAAGCGTCCTCGATGACCCGGAGCCGGACGGCCGGTTCCTTGTCGGGCGAGCCGTGGTGGCAGCCGCCCGGCTCGGCCCACAGCGAGCGGGCGGTGGTCTCGAGCATCAGTCCCATGGATCCGGCGACGGGCTTGAGCCTCTGCAGCTCCGCCCAGGTCATCACACCGGGGTTGAGGTGCGGGATGAGCCCGGTCTCCTCGAGTACGAGGATCGCCATCGCGCGGACGTAGGACAGGGTGTCCTCGTAGCCGCGGGATTCGAGCCAGGACCGCGCCGCCTTCCAGCGCTCCTCAGGACGGTCACCGAGAGTGAAGAGGGCTTCTTTGCAGCCCAGTCGGGCGCCCTCCCGGGCGATGTCGAGGACCTGGTCAGGCGTGAGGTAGGGCGTATCGAGCCGCCCGGGCGTGGTGGCGAACGTGCAGTAGTGGCACCGGTCTCGGCAGAGCCGGGTGAGCGGCACGAAGACCTTCTTGCTGTACGTCACGACGCCGGGTCGTCCCGCGTCCGTCAGGCCCGCCGAGCGAACAGAGGCCGCGACCTCGCACAGCCGGGTGAGGTCCTCGCCTCGCGCCGCGAGGAGGGCGGTGGCCTCTTCGCGGTCGATGTTCTTGCCCGCCCGGGCTCTCGCCAGCGCCCGGCGCACGGGTGCGGGGTTCACCGTGTTCCCCTCAGGTGGATCTCGTCGCTCATCAGCCGGCTCGCAGTCCCATGGAGCGGGCGACCACGTTGAGCTGGACGGCGGGCGGTCCGGCGACGACGCGGGCGATGATGCCGTCGGAGTGGTGCATCGGCAGGGTGTGGTCGCGGACGTATCCGTACGCGCCCTGGATCTGCATGGCCAGCGCGGACGCCTCGGCGTAGATCTGCCCGGCCAGGAACTTGGCCATGGTGCTCTCCACTTCGCAGGCGAGGCCAGAGTCGAAGAGGCCGGCCGAGCGCCGCACCGCGCACCGGGCGGCGTCCAGGCGGACGAACATCTCCGCGAGCGGGAGGGTGACACCCTGGTACGAGGAAATGGTGCGGCCGAACTGCGCGCGCTCGTTGGCGTAGGTGACGGTCATGTCCAGCACCGATCCGACGCTGCCGAGGAATCCGGAACTGATCATGATCCGTTCCAGTACAAGGCGCTCCTTGAGGATCTGCCAGCCCTGTCCCGGCCGACCGAGCAGTGCGGAGTCGGGCAGGTGGACGTCGCGCAGGAAGACCTCGTAGATGCCGCTGATGTTGCGGCCCAGTGCGGGCATACGGCGGATCTCGACCGAGGGGTGGTCGGCGGGTACCAGGAAGACGGCCAGGTCGTCGCGCTTGCGGCCGCTGTCGCCGACCTTGACCAGCAACTCCATGACGGTGCCGGGCAGTCCCGCGCCCTCGCAGTAGGTCTTCTGGCCGTTGAGCACCCAGCCGCCGTCGACGTGCTCGGCCCTGGTGGCGACGCTCGCGGCGTCCGATCCGACGTCGGGCTCGCTCACCGCGACGGAGAACCTGCCGTCGCCGCTGAGTACCGGAGCCACGTAGGTCTGCCGCTGCTCCGGGGTGCCCCAGCGCACCAGGTCGCGGATCCCGCTGATGTTGAGGTTCAGCAGGGCCACGAGGTCGGAACTGGCCCGGCCGACCTCCTCGCACAGGGCGACGAGCAGTCCGGCGACGTCCTCGACGGGCTCGTCCGCGTCGGCGGCCATGTCGTACCAGCCGAGCTTCGCGATCTCGCGGTAGAGCTGTTCGGGATAGGAGCCCTCCTCGTCCCAGACACGCACGTCGCGCTCCGGGGCGTGGCGGGTGATGAACGCGCGGGCTGTCTCCCGCAGTTGGGCTTGTTCTTCAGTGTCGACGAAGGGACTTGGGCGCATGGTGGTCCTTTCCTGAGTCACGTGGTGGGGGTGCTGCCGCAGGTCGCGGCACGTCAGCCGCTGAGCGCCGCGCGGAGCTTGTGCATGAGGTCTGCCGGCGCGGCGGCGAACTGGTCCACGAGGTCGCGCGCGCGGCGGTCGAGGTCCGGGGCGGCGGTGACGTCGACAAGTCCCAGCCGGGCGAGATCGTCCGCGGTGAAGCGTTCGCCGGCGGCCAGCAGCCGGAACGCGAGGGCCGGGCCGACCGCTTCGCGCATCCGCCGGACGGTCGCGGCCGGAGGGAGGAAGCCCAGTCGTAGCTCCGGGAAGCGGAAGGTCGCCTCCGGCGCCGCGAGGGTGACCACCGCTGCCGCGGCCAGGGCCCACCCCCCGCCGACGGCCGGACCCTGCACCGCGGCGACCGACGCCGGGAAAGCCTCTATGAGGTCGCAGGCCTGCTCGATCAGCCGCCGGCGCAGGCCCGGTTGTCCGATCGAGGTGCCGTCGTCGGCCCGTATGTCCGCGCCCGCGCAGAAGGCAGGTCCCGATGCCCGCAGGACCAGGACGCCCGCGCCCTGGTCGGTGGCGTCCTCGAGCGCTTCGACCAGTTGCAGGAGCAGCGGGAGGTTGAGCGCGTTGCGTGCGGCGGGGCGGTTGAGGGTCACCGTGGCCACGGCGCCGTCGCGCTGGAGGAGGCACAGTGCCGGGGTCTGGTCCGGGTCGGCGTTCACTGCACCTCCGGGAGAATCTCGGAGGTCAGCAGCTCGACCGCCTCTGCCGGATCGGGGCCCACGGGGGCCCCGACATAGGCCTCGGTGAAGCCGGCGCCGCGGGCGAACTCCAGCAGTTCGGTGAGCGCCTCGATGCAGTCCCCCGGTGTTCCGGAGATGATCAACTGGTCGGCTATCTCCTGGGGCAGCAGTTCCGCGGCGGCACGGACTCCGTGGCCCGCCGTCACGGCCGCCCGGGTCGCCGCGTAATCCGCCTGTTCGAAGCCGACGCGCTGCAGGTTCTCGTGCGGCTGCTGGCTGACGATCAGTGCGGCCTGCCTGCGTGCCGCGGCTTTGGCGGCGTCACGGTCCGACGACACGGAGATGTTCACGCCGTAGATGCGGGTGAAGTCGGGTCGGGTGCTGCGTTCCCGTCCGCGTTCGAGCCGGTCGAGGTTGCTCACCGACCCGAACTGGCCGCTGCGGAACGCGGCCAGGCTGTGCGCAGGGAAGTTGCTCGCACAGATCACACCGTCGGCGAGCTCGCCCGCCATCTCGAGTATGCGGGGCCCGGTGCCGGCGACGACCACCCGCACGGCGGGGTCCTTCACCCAGTCCAGGGACGTACGCGCGTCGTCGTGCAGACCCAGGTCCTTGCAGGTCACCGGGAAGTCGCCCATCCGGACGGCCTCGCCGCGCCAGAGCGCCCGGCAGATCCCGATCAGCTCGGCGACACGGCCCACCGGATTCGACCGCTCCATCAGCGCGCTCACCAGGCCGCCGCCGGTACCGATCCCCATGGTGACCTGGCGACCGGCGGGCATGAACTCCGCCAGCGTGGCCATCGTCGATGCCTGCTCCAGGGGGTTGCGCCCGAACGGGAAGGTGACCGCGGTGCCGACGCCGGCTCCGGTCCGGGCCGCGATCGCGCCCAGTACGGCGCTCACACCTCGCGACTGCATCTGGTCGGTGACCCAGATCGTCTCGAAGGCGCGGGCGGCTACCTGGGCGACCTCGACCATGCTCGGTCCGGCTGCCCAGGCGTGCAGTTGAATGCCCTTGATCATCGACCCTCGATTCATTTTACTGAACTGCGTCCACGATATGGAACAAGCTAAGTAGGGAAGTTGCCCAGGTCAAGACCCCTGATTCCTGTCAACGGGTCCCGCAGGACGGCAGCCGGAGACGGCCGGCGCAGCCCGAAGCCCGCGACGGGCAGGGTGGTTGGCTGCCCGTCGCGGATAGGCTGCGCGGGCCGGGGCGCCCGGGCGAGGCGACGACCGAGGTCATCCATCGCCGCATCGGCGGCGTCGAGCGCCTCAGCCGGTGACGCCGCCCTTGCCCGG
Organism: Streptomyces sp. NPDC088732; assembly: GCF_044751205.1. Classification (NCBI taxonomy): domain Bacteria; kingdom Bacillati; phylum Actinomycetota; class Actinomycetes; order Kitasatosporales; family Streptomycetaceae; genus Streptomyces; species Streptomyces sp. NPDC088732. The sequence goes on along the minus strand of NZ_JBIVLI010000042.1, from coordinate 37,799 downwards.
GTCGTTCGGGTGCGGCTGCAGGGCAGTGACGACCGAGGTCATCCACGGCCACATCGGCAGCGTGTCGAGGACCTTGTCACGCAGTTCGGCCTCGTCGGCAGCGCGCCACAGTGCGATGCTGCGCGTCTGTCCCACCGGGCGCCAGAGCCGGACCAGATGACCGGCGGCAGTGAGCTCGGCGGCCCGAACGGCCTCCGCGGCGCGACGGCGGTCGACCTCGGCCGGATCCACTCCGTCAGGAATATCGGTGGTGACCTCCACCAGGAACTCATTCACAGGCCAGCCTCTTTCTGATGCTCGGAAAGTACGGTGCCGCGGCTCCCCGTTGGGCGGCCGGATGTCGAGATCCGCGGGACGCCCTACGGAGTGGTGGGTGCGGTGCGGTAGAAGTCGGCCGCGGCAAAGGTCGCCGGAACGCCGAGTTCCGCGGCGACCGCGGTGATCGCTTCGGCGCCGGCAGCGAGGTCCGCCTGGCCGTCGGCGGTGAAGTACGGCGCTATGAACTTCTCGTAGTGGGCCCGGACTTCCTCCTCCGTGTGCCCGCTGAGGAAGGCCCGCAGGTACCGCACCGCGGTGTCGGGGTCGTTCCGGATCACCTGCAGGGCACGCCGATGGGCTCGTACGACGGCCTGGACCGCGGGGTCGTCCGGGTGGACGTGGGTGGGGTCGACGGCCACACCCACCGTGGGGATCCGGAAGTGGTCGCCCACGAAGGCCAGTACGCTCCAGCCGTTCGCGGCCGCCACCGCCTCCGGCGCCATGGTGTCGCCGACCACGGCGGCGTCGATCTCGCCGGCGCGCAGCCGGCGCAGGTCCATGCCGTAGTCACCGGGCGAACGGACCTCAGTGCGGACGTCACGGTCCGGGTCGAGGCCGGCCTGGCGCAGGACGACGCGGATGAAGCAGCCAGGGCCGGTGTGCGGCGGATGCACCGCCAGACGCCGGCCGGCCAGATCGGCCAGGGAGTTCAGGCCGGGGCGGGCGAGGACCCAGAACTGCGGACGCTGGGTGTTGACGTTGAGCGCGACCCAAGGAATGCCCCCCACGAGCCGCGACAGCAGGGTCCGGCCGAGCCCGATGACCGCTCCGCGGCGCAGCCGTTCCGGATCCCAGACGCTGCCGTCGCGCAGAGCGACGTGGACGCCCTCCTCGGCATAGTGGTCCTGCTGGTCGGCTGTGTAGGTGACCAGTTCCTCGTGGGGACCGCGCCCCACGTATACGAGATCGATCGTATGCATGAACGTCTCCCTTTGGGGGTCGTTGCGCATCAGCGGGATCGCGGTCCCGCGCGGCGGGCGGCGACGTCGAGCCGGCCGGCGGACCGGTGACCAGCCCCTGCGATGACGCTGTCCGCGTGGTGCGTCGGACGGGAGTCACTCGGGTCAGGGGCCCTGCCCGCCGGCCCGTCGTACAGGGCCTGCGGTCAGGAGGGGACCGGAACCGCCGAAGGCACACGGCGGGAAGTCACGTAATCGGGCTCGACGAGGTAGGTGCTCACGATGGTCTCGATCAACGGCCCCGCGGCCTCGGTACGTTCCTTCAGCGCGATCCACCGCGGATCGGCTCTGAATTCGTCCCAGTGAGCGACTGCCGCGGCGACGTCGTCGAACGCGCAGGCGTAGACGATCCGCCGCCGCTCACCGACGACCTGCCAGAACCCCCGGAGGTCCAGACCCACCTCGTCGAAGAGGTCGAGGGTCTCCTCGGCGAACCGGCGGTGCAGTTCCTCCTCACGGCCGGGCAGCGCGAGGTACTCGCGCAGTTCGATGATCACGCCGGGATCCCGGACACGGCAAGGCCGGAGCGCGTCTTGTAGCGGCGGTTGATGCCGATGAGCACCGCGGTGAGCGGTTCGAGCTGGCGCGCGTTGCGGAGGGGGCCGGCCTCGATGCCGGGTCGCCCGGTGATCGTCGCGGCCAGGTCGACCACCCGGTCCTTCGCGGCCTGGTCGTCACCGCACACCAGGACGTCCTCGTGGTCGAGCAGTCCGTCCTCCTCCCACAGCGTCACCGCCGACAGGTGGTGGAAGGCGCCCACGACGACTGCGCCGGGCACCAGTTGCTGCGCCTGCTCGGCGGCGCTGCCCTCCTCGACAGCCAGGCCGTAGGGGCCATGCCGGTCGAAACCGAGGGGGTTGACACAACTGATCACCAGCTTCCCGGCGAGCTCCGGCGCCAGATCCGTGACCAGTTCACGATGGCCGGCCCACGGCACGGCGAGCAGAGCGATGTCCGCCGCGGCCACGGCGGCGCGGTTGTCGAGGCCGCGCACGTCGACATTCCTCCCGGCGCGGCCCCGGATCAGGACCGCCGTCTCCTGCGCACGTTCGGCCGAACGGGATCCGACGACGACCTGATGCCCGGCGCGGGCGAAACGCAGGGCCAGGCCCTTGCCTTGTGGGCCGGTGCCTCCCACGACAGCGACTGCGTGGTTCCCCATGGTTGTGTACTCCTCTCGGGTGAAAAACCATCCCGGCCCGGCCGCGAACGATCCGCATGAGGGCAGGGTCGGGCGGCCCGGCGCGGCTGCGCCGGGCAGGTGAGGTCGAACGGGGTTCAGGCGGCGCTCAGCCGGCGACGTCCTCCGAACCGACGACGGGGTAGTCGGCCGGGACCTGTCCACCGCTGCGAGCGGTGATGGCCCGGGCCGCTGCCACCAGGTCCGGCGCCAACTCCTCCACGTCCCGCGGTGTGAGGTCCGCGCCGATGCCGAGCAGGGTGATCAGGAGACACGGGTATCCGTCACGGTCGAAGACGGGGAAGCCCACGACGTTGAGCTCGGGCCGGTACTCACCGAAGACGGCACCGAAGCCGAGGGCGCGGATCTCCTCGCCCCCCGGGTCGCCTGCCGGCTCGGCAGCTCCTGTGCCCGGGTGCCAGGCGGCGGTGATCCGGCTGAGCAGGGGCGCGTCCCGGCCGAAGCGGGAGCCGATCTCGATGGTGGTCTTGATGGCCTTGCGGCTCTCCATCTTGGCGATCGCGGTGAAGTGCCCGTCGGGCATCGGCTGGATCGCGAGGCAGGCCAGGCGGGTCCGCTCGGCCAGTCGCTCCATGTACGGCCGTGCCTCGGTGACCGGCGTGGTGCGGGTGACCGCCGCAATGCCGTACTCCACGAGCAGCGGCCCGAGGTTGTACCGACGGGTGTCGGGGTCGTAGCTGATCAGGCCCTCGGCCACCATCGTCCGGATCAGGTTGGACGCCGTGCTCTTGGCGAGCCCGCAGCGGTTGGCGAGCTCCGTGAGCGTGGCGCCGCCGGCGCTCTGGACCAGGGTGTCCAGTACGCGAACGGTACGCGACACCGCCGGCACGAGGACTCCGCCCTGCTCGCCCGCATCGTCGTCCCGGGGCGCGCCATGCTGCTGGGATGGGCCGATCGCCACGTCTGCCTGCCTTCCGGTCGGGGTGTTTCACCCGACCGTAGCGGCATCCCCCACCAGCTCGACGAAGTGGAACAGAGTGCCGTCGGGGTCGCGGGCGAACAGCAGCTTCCAGCCGTTGACTCCGTCGGGGCCCATGACGGTCTGCGGGGTGTGCAGGAACTCGACGCCCAGCGCGTTCAGCCGGTCGTACTCGGCCTGGATGTCGTCGGTCAGGATCGAGAAACGGCACAGCCCGGGGTGGACGAGATCGGTGGTCGCCCGGCCGCCCGCCTCGATGTCGCGCCACTCGATGACGTCCAGCAGCGCCTCGTCCGGAGAGTCGTTCAGCCGCAGGTGCGCGAAGCGCAGCTTGCCGGCCCCCTCGACCATGAAAGCGCGCGCCAGGTTGGCGTCCTCGACCTCCTTGTCCTGCACGACCTGGAAGCCGATGTGCCGGTAGAAGTCGATCGAACGGTCCATGTCGGTGACGTTGATGCCGACGTGCCAGAACCTTCTCATGATGGTTCCTCCCATGGATGAGTGATGTGGGGCCGGGATCCGGATGCACCCGTCTCCCGGACGGTGGTGGTCGTGTGTCAGTGCGTGGGCGAGGTCAGCCGGCGTCTGAGCAGCTTCCCGGTCTCGGTCCTCGGCAGGGCCGCCACCACTTCGAACGCGCGGGGTCTGGCGTGCGGTCCGACGGACGCCGCCACCAGGTCGCACAGCTCCGCCCGCAGGGATGCGTCGAGCTCGGCGGGTACGCCGTCCACGAGTCGGAGGAAGACCTTCACGTGCTGGCCGATCTTGTCGTCCGGCACTCCGACCGCGGCGGCTTCGGCAACGAGCGCGTGCTTCAGCACGGCGTCCTCGATCTCGGACGGTCCGATCCGGTAGCCGCGGCTCTTGATGACGTCGTCGGCACGGCCGAGGTACTCCAGTCGCCGTCCGTACGCGCGCCGCGCCAGATCACCCGTGCGGTGCCAGGTGTCGGCGGGCGGCAGCGGGCGTTCCGTCTCCGCGTCCCACACCCCCAGCATGGCGACGGGATCCGGCAGTCCCACGGCGATCTCGCCCGCCTCGCCGGGGCCGACCTCCTGGCCGCTGTCGTCGAGGAGTGCGATCCGGTGCCCGGGATAAGGGGCTCCCATGGTGTCGTCGTCGACCGTGCCGAGGACCCCCGAGTCACCGATGAGGGCGTTCGCCTCGGTCTGTCCGTACGCCTTGTTGACCGCCCGCGCCAGATGCCGCCGTGCCCAGGCCGTCTCGGAGCGCCCGGCCGGCTCACCGCCGGTGACGACGGCACGCAACCGGCGTTCCGGCGCCCTGTCGTTGGCCTGGAGCAGACGCAGGACCGACGGTGGCAGGAACGCGGTGGTGACGCCGCAGCGCGCGAAGAGGTCGAGAGTGGCATCCGGGTCGAAGCGTGCCTGCCGGTGCGCGACCACCGGGACGCCGAAGGCCCACGGGACCAGAAGCCCCAGCAGGAGGCCGCCGATCCAACCCCAGTCCGCCGTCCCGTAGTAGACGTCCCCCGCCTCGAAGAACTCGAACGCGCAGTCCACTCCCGCGTGGCCGAGCAGCACCTGGTGACCGTGGACGATGCCCTTGGGCGGGCCGCTGGTCCCGGAGGTGTACAGCAGCAGCGCCGGGCGCGAGGGGCCCCCGGGGTACGGCGCGCCGAACTCCGCGTCGCCCGGCTGTCCCGCGATGCCCCGGCCCCCGGCGCCGTCGACGGTCAGCACGACGCGGTCCTCGACGTCGCATCCGGTCGCCCTCAGCCGGTCCAGCCCGGCCCCGTCGGAGACGAGTACCTTCGCACCCGAGTCGCCGAGGCGGTGCGCCACGGAGGTGCCGGTCAGGAGCCGCGGGATCGGAAGCAGGACCGCCCCTGCGGCCAGCACCCCGAAGACCACCTCCGCGGCGGCCGGCGAGGGGTCGAGGTACAGGGCGACGCGGTCGCCCGGCCGGACGCCGTGCGCGCGCAGGACACCTCCGATCCGCAGCGCGGCGCGCTGCACCTCGCCGAAGGTGATGCGTTCCGGCGCGTGCGGTGCGGCCGTGAGGAGCGCCACGGCGTCCGGATCCTGCGCGAAGAGCGCGTCGTGGGTGATCGAGTAGTCCGGCGCCGGTGACCACCGTGGCACGCCGCGCAGTTCCCGCAGTCGTGAAACGGTGCGCACACCCGCGGAGTCCGGCGCTAGTCGAGGCGCGCCCATACGCTCTTCTCCTTCGTGAAACTCTCGATCGCGCTCTGGCCCAGATCGCTGCCGTATCCGCTGTCCCGGAAGCCGCGGTACGGGGAGGCGGGGTTGAGCACGCCCCAGCTGTTGATCCAGACGTTCCCGGCGTCCAAGGCCCCCGCGAAGCGCAGCGCCCGTCCGACGTCGCGGGTGAAGATCCCCGCGGCAAGGCCGTACATCGTGTCGTTCGCCACGGAGAGCGCCTGCTCCTCGCCCTCGAACGGCAGCACTGCGAGGACGGGTCCGAAGATCTCCTCACGGGCTATCCGCATGTCCGGCGTCACGTCCGTGAACAACGCCGGCTGGTAGTAGAAGCCGCGGCCCGGCTCGTCCTCGGGGTGCCGCGCGCTTCCCGCCGCCAGGAGCGCGCCCTCTTCGACGCCGGAGGTGACGTACGAGTGGACCGAGCGGCGCTGCTGGGCGCTGATGAGGGGACCGATCTCCGTCTCCGGGTCGAGCGGGTCACCGACCTTGGCCGACTCGACCCGGGCTCTGACCAGTTCGACGACCTCGTCGTGGATCGGCCGCTCGACCAGGAGCCGGCTGGGAGCGGTGCACGTCTGACCCTGGTTGCCGTACATGGCCTGGAAGACCACGTCGGCCACCGCCTTGGGGCAGGCGTCGGCGAAGGCGACCATGGCCGACTTCCCGCCGAGCTCCAGCGAGGAGGTGACGAGCCGTTCGGCGGCCATGCGGCCGATCTCCTGACCGACCTCGGTGGACCCGGTGAAGGTGATCTTGCCGACGCGCGGGTGCTGGACGAGCGCGTTCCCGGCCACCGAGCCCCGGCCGGGCAGGACGTTGACGACTCCGGGCGGGATACCGGCCTCAAGAGCCAGCTCCCCCAGGGCGACCGAGACCAGTGGCGCCAGCTGAGCGGGCTTGAGGACGATGGCGTTGCCTGTCGCCAGTGCCGGTGCGATCTTCCAGACCGACTGCACGGCAGGGAAGTTCCACGGCGTGATGGCGCCGACCACGCCGATCGGCTCCCGCTGCGTCCAGTTGAGGAAGCGGCCGGGCGCCGGCGTGGTCCGCCCCTCGATCTTCGTGACCAGACCGGCGAAGTACTCCAGGGTCTCGATCATGATGGGAAGGTCGATCGAGCGGGACTCGCGGATGGGCTTGCCCATGTCCCGCGTCTGCAGGTCGGCGAGCTTGTCCTTGTTCGTTTCGACCAGTGCCGCCAGGCGCAGCATCAGGCGGGTCCGCTGGGACGGCCGGAGCCGCTGCCACGCCTTGGCACCTTTGCGCGCGGCTTCGACGGCGCGGCCGACGTCGTCGACGGTGGCCTCGGCGACAGCCGCGATGCGGCTGCCGTCGGCGGGATTGACGGTGTCGAATGTCGCCCCGGTCGAGGCGTCTGTGAGCTGGTCACCGATGACCAGCGGAACACTGGGGGTCAGAGCACGCATGATCGATATCGCTTTCGCTCGGGCGTCAGGGAAGGCGGTGAGCGGTCGGCAGGACGGCCTCGGCGAGCGCCTGGAGCTCTTCCATCGCGGACTCGAGCGTCGCGTGCTCGAACGAGGTGTCGCAGACGAAGTGGGTGACACCGAGATCGGCGTAGGCCTCGATGGTCTCCGCGTTGTAGGGCGCCTTGCGCAGCGGGCGCGCCGTCAGGGTGATCTCGCTCATGTCCCGGCCCGCCCGCTCCATGTACGCGCGGAGGGTGGCGAGGTGGGCCGCATACTCCTCGGGACCGATCGCCAGCGGGTGCCAGCCGTCGCCGATGGCGGCGATCCGCCGGAACGACGCCTCGCTGTACCCGGCGAACCAGATCGGGATGGTGCCGCGCACGGGCTTGGGGTACATCTTGAAGTCGTGCAGGTTGTAGAACTCGCCGTCGAAGTCGACCTCGTCGTCGGTCCACATCTGCCGCATCGCGTTGACCATCTCGGTCACGCGACGCCCCCGGTCCTTGAAGGGCGCTCCCAGGGCCGCGAACTGCTCCTTCATCCATCCCACGCCGATCGCGACCGACAGCCGGCCCTTCGACAGGACGTCGATGCTCACCAACGTCTTCGACGTCTGCACCAGCGGCCGCCAAGGGAGGATCAGGCAGGACGTGCCGAGTTCGACGGTCTCCGTCGCGGCCGCAGCCCAGGTCAGTGCCGTCAGGCAGTCCAGGTACGGCGTCTCGGGCTCCCAGAGGAACTTGCCGTCCTCGGTGTAGGGGTACGGCGTGTCCACCTTCGTCGGCAGGGCCACGTGATCAGTCATGAACAGCGAGTCGAACCCGATCTTCTCCGCGTACCGCGAGACCTCGCTGATCGCGTCCGGTCCGGCCCACGGACCGGCGCCGGGGATCCTGATGCCAACCTTCATGGTGCTGCTCCTTCGGGGAAGTGGCTGAATCAGCGGACGACACGTGCGGCCGTCAGCCGCGCGATGTCCTCGTCGTCGTGTCCGAGCTCTTTCAGCAGCTCGGCTGTGTGTTCGCCCAGCGATGTCGGCGGCCGCTCCACCCGACCGGGGGTCGCCGACAGCTTGATGGGGACGCCCGGCACCCGGAGCGGGCCGAGGGTTTCGTGCGCGATGTCGACCACTAGGTCCAGCGCACGGATCTGGGGATGGACCACGGCCTCGTCGTACGCCAGGACCGGGGCGCAGATGACGTCCCGTTCGGTGAGCAGTTCGACGGCGTCGTCGCGGTCGCGCGCGGCGAACCAGGGGGCCAGCGCCGCGTCGATCTCCTCACGATGGGAGAGCCGGCTCGCGGCATCGGCGAACCGCGCGTCGTCGAGCAACCGCTCGGCGTCCACGGCACGCGCCAGCCTGTCGAAGTGGCGGTCGTTGAAGGCCACCACGTGCACGGCTCCGCCGTCGCGCGTCCGGTAGGCGTTGTACGGAGCGTAGAAGTTGCTGGCGTTGCCGACGCGCGACTGCACGTGATCGGCCAGCAAGTACTGGCCCAGCCAGGGCGTTTGCAGGTGGAACAGTGAGCCGACGAGCGACACCGACCCGTGCTGGCCGACTCCGGTGCGCTGCTTCGCCAGGAGTGCGACCAGCGCCGCGACGGCGACAAGGAAGCCGGATGCGCTGTCGGCGATCGGCGGGCCGGCCTTGACGGGGGCTCCCTGGGGTTCACCCGTCGCCTGCATCATCCCGGTGAGAGCCTGGGCCACGGGATCCAGGGCCGGCCGCCCGGCCAGCGGCCCGCTCTCGCCGTAGCCGCTGACGCTGAGGCAGATCAGGTGGGGGTGACGCTCCTGGAGGTCCTCGGGAGTCAGGCCGAACCGCTCACGCGCGCCGGGCAGCATGTTCTCGATCAGCACGTCCGCGCCGGCGCACAGCTCGTGGAAGAGTTCCCGGCCCTTCTCGGTCCGCAGATCGAGCGCGATCGCCCGCTTGTTCCGGTTGACGCCCGAGTACACCCCGCTCATGCCGTCGCGACCGGGCCCGAAACTCCGGGACTCGTCACCCGCGATGGGCTCCACCTTGACGACGTCGGCACCGAAGTCCGCCAGGATCGACGCCCCCAGCGGACCGGCCACCATCGTGGCGGCGTCGATCACCCGCGTTCCCGCCAAAGCCTGCGTCTGAACCATCACACGACCGTTCTGTTCATTATCTCGAACTCGCATCGGGATTATGAACGACTGTAGGCAGGGGTCGCACCACCGTCAAGACCCGATCACCGGCACTCTCGAGCTGCACGCGTTGCAGAAAGCAGGCGTTGACGGTGCAATACCGGTGGGATGCGCACATGAGGCAGAACACTCTGCGGGCCGGCGGAGCAGCGCACACGTAGCGCGGAGTGCCACGGCCGAGACCGCGCAGGGACACCGTCAGGTTGCGCGGACCCGGCGACGCGCCATCACGTCGGACTCGACGACGGGCCGATCGGCGCGGCTCAGTTCGTCCCGGTACGACCTGATGTGATGCTACGTCAGTGAGGGAAGCGACGGCTGGACACGGTGATCCACCGGCGGCTCGAGGCACTGTTCGGGACGGACACCGGCGAGGGCTGCTTCGGATGCCCGCCCGTGCCGTTCGGATCACACGCTGGAAAGGCGTCCACCCTGCAACCCTCCGGCAAACGGGACCGGACCGCGGCGGGCTGCGGCGACCGTCGACTCTCCTGCCCCCAGAGGGCGATCCGCGCCCGGGCATCCCGTAACCGCCGCATCACCGGCGACGAACACCCCGGGGCGATCGTTCCGACGACCCCCGACGACGAGGAGGAACCGAGCCCATGGCTGGAGCAACCGGCAGGGTGGCGTTGGTGACGGGGGCCAGCAGCGGGATCGGTGCGGCCACCGCGCGCCTCCTGGCCGCGCGGGGAATGCGCGTGGTCGTCAACTACCTCCGAAGCGCCCAGGCGGCTGATGATGTCGTGGCGGAGATCGCGGCCGCGGGCGGCCGGGCCATGGCCGTGCGGGCCGACGTGCGCGAGGTCGCGGCCGTCCAGGGCATGGTGGAACAGGTCCGGGTGGCGTGGGGCGGCGTCGACGTGCTCGTGCACAACGCGCTCATCCCGTACGCAGTGACGTCGTTCCGGGAGATGACGTGGGAGGAGTTGGGCGGCAAGCTCGACGCCGAGATGCACGCCGCGTTCACGGTCACGAAGGCCGTCCTGCCCTCCATGACCCAACAGGGGTGGGGACGCATCGTCTACCTCGGCACCGGCCTCAGCCGCCGGCCGCGGGAGGGCATGATCGCACTCGGCACGGCCAAGGCCGCACTGGAACAGTTCGCCCGCTACCTCGCTCAGGAACTGGGACCGCAGGGCATCACGGTCAACGTGGTCGCGCCCGGCCCCGTGGAGGACACCCGCGTCTCCGCGGACGTACTGGACGACGCGCTCAAGCAGCGGCAGGTGGCCGCCACCCCCTTGGGCCGCCTCGCGCGCCCGGCGGACGTCGCCCAAGCGGTCGCCTTCTACACCGCTGAAGACAACGCCTTCATGACCGGCACCACCGCCGAGGTCAACGGCGGCCTCGCCATGCACTGACGCCGCCCCCCGTGCTCGGGGCCGCCGGTACCGGCCCCGCGCAGGCACGCCCACCGGCGCCTCGACAACGGGCCCGCAGTCCTCGCAACTCCGTGGGCAAAAGACGGCGAAGCGACCAGAGAGGGATCCTCATGCACACCATCGATCTCGCCTACGTCGGACGCGGCCTGCACGAGGAACTGGCCGCCTACATCGCCGACCAGCACGGCTACTACGCCGAGGAGGACGTCCACGTCGCGCTGCACGACGGCTGCGCCTGGGACGAACAGCGGCTGCGCCGCTGCGCCACCATCGGGCTCGGCCGCGCACTGCTGGCCCGGCTGACCGACGGGACACCCTGGGTCGCACTCAACGTCAACACCGACCGCCCGCTGTTCTGGTTCCTGGCCCGCCCCGGCATGACGTCCCTGACCGACCTGGCCGGCCGGCGGCTGGCCGTGCACGCCCCGCACACCGCGCCCGGCTGTTTCACCCGCATCGTGCTGCGCAAGGCCGGCCTCGACCCGGACCGTGACATCCACACCGTCGTCCGCCCGCCCGGCGACTACGGCATGGACGTGCGACGCCTGCGCGACGGCGACCTCGACGCCGCCGTCGTCGGGAGCACGATGGCACCGGAGGCGGTGGCCGCCGAGAACGGCTGGAACGTACTGGCCTGGATCGGTGACCACTTCCGGATCCCCACCGTGGGCGTCGCCGTCGACCCCACGTTCAACGACCCCGACGATCCCGCGGTCCAGGCGCTCGTACGGGCCCACCGGCGCGCCCTGCAGGTGATCCGGAACGACCCTGACACCACGGTGCGACACATGAGGACCTTCCTCGGCGGTCAGACCGAGGACGAGACCCGAGCCCACTACGAGGCCTTCGTCGCTCCGTACTTTGCGGCCGACGGCCAGGCCGACCTGTCCGTCGGCGCTGACGCGGTCGCCACGGTCGCCGGGGAACTCGGCGTTCCCATCGGCGTTGCTGCGGACGACTTCTACCGCACCGCACACATCAGGTCGTGACGAGACCTCACGCCGACGGCCTGTCACAGTACGGTTTGCCCCTGCGAACCGGCCGCGGGTGGCGTTGGACGGAGCGGCCGCCGGAAGACAGGGCGAGGCGGCCGAGCGGGACGGTCACTCGGGCTGCTCCGGCGGTGGTCAGCGGCTCTCACGTCGGCCGCGGATGCTGAGGGCGACGACGGAGACCAGGAACCAGAAGGCACCGAAGGCCGAGTATCCGGCGACGGTGGACAGGCTGCTCGTCGCGGAGGCGGACGTGGCGGCGACGGTGGCGCCGGCGAGCACGGACTGTCCACCACTGATGATCATGGGCCACTGGGCGCCCACGGTGCGCCGGCGCCGGATCGCCACGACGAGCTGGACGGCACCGGAAAGCAGGGCCCAGACGCCGAACACGAGCAGGGCTGACGCGACGGTGGAGAACACGGCGATGATCATTGCTGCGGTCGTAGCCAGGCCGAGACCCACGTTGACGGTACTCACGGGGTTCCCGGTGCCGGTGCCGGCCAGACGACGCTCAAGGAGTGTGGCGACGGCGTCCCACAGGGGGTAGACGACGAGCAGCACTGCCGCGATCAGTGTGGGCTTGTCCGTCGACACGAGTGAGGCGGAGGTCGTGAAGAGAAGTGCCACCCAGACAAGGGAGAAGGCGACTCGGATCAGGTGGAGCGATCGGAGCCCGGAGGTCGTCGTCGTGGCCGTGGCCGAAGTGGCCGAGGTTGCGGTGGTCTGAGTCATCGGGTGTCCCGTTATGATCGTGACGGTGTGAGACGGTCGCCTCGATGAGGAGTCTCAGGCGCCTCGGGAGGCACCGCGTACTTCGAACGAAGTAGTTCTGCCGTCCGCGTCGACGGCATGTGCCCTGCCGTCCCGATGTACATCGTTCGAAGTACACGACCGCCGCACACGTGGACGAGAATCGGCTCATGGACACGGCGCGGAACAGTCAGGACGGGCTCACGGCACCGCTGTGGGTCCGCCGCCCCGAGGTGCCGCACCGGGTCGCCTACACGCTGGCCGCCCTGGTGTTCACCGGCCAGATCGTGGCGGCGGTCCTGAGGGGTTCGGACTGGCCGACGGTCCTCTCCGTGCTCCTCGCCGGCGCGGGCGTCACCCTCTCGTGGTGGAAGCCGTGGGCAGGACTGGTCCTCACGAGCGCGGCGTCCTTCGCCGTCACAGCAGTGGGCCACGACCCCTTCTCGGTGTGGATGATGGCGGTGCTCGTACTGTTCTCGGTCACCCTCCGGGGAAAGCAGCCGCTGGCCGCCACCGGCATCGTGGCGGCATTCTTCCTCGGAGCGTTCATGACATTCGGAGGATTCCGTGGCGGCGCGGTCGTGGGAGCCGCCGCCTTCTTCTCGGCTGTGGGAGGAGGCGCGACGGGGGCCGCGCTCCGCATCCATCGGGACCACTGGTGGACCCTGGAGGAACGGGCCGAGAGCGCCATCGCCACCCGCGAGAGCGAAGCCACCCGGCGCGTGACCGAAGAACGGCTCCGCATCGCCCGCGACCTCCACGATGTCATCGGCCACCAGGTCGCGATGCTGAGCCTGCACCTCGGTGCGGCGGAAATCGGGCTGCCCGAAGACGCCGAGTCCTCCCGGCAGGCCCTCGTCTCCGCCAGGTCCAGCGCCCGCACCGTCATCCTCGAAACGCAACGCATCCTCGCGCTCCTCCGCCTCGGCGACGACGTCCCCGACGGCGAGGCACTGCGGCCGACCCCTGCGCTCAGCGGCCTGGAAGGGCTCATCGCCTCTTTCGAGAGCATCGGCCTCGACATCCGGTCCTCCATCGACATTCCCGCCGGCTTCGTGGAGCCCAGTGTCGGCGTGACGGTCTACCGCGTCGTTCAGGAAGCACTCACGAATGCCTACCGGCACGGTGAGGGGACGGCGACGGTGGATGTGGGCGAGCGCGACGGCAGGATCTGCGTCACCGTGGAGAACCGCGTCGGTCCCTCACTCCGCGGCTCCGGGCCGGGCAGCGGGCTCGGACTCGTGGGGATGCGCGAACGCGTCGAGTCCTCCAGCGGGCGGCTGACGATCGACAGTCACGACGGGCGATTCCGGATCCACGCGGAGTTCAGCCCCCTGGGAGCCGTCGTCCGATGACGCGCATCCTCATCGTCGACGACCAGGACGACATCAGGGCCGGCATCCGGACGATGCTCGGGCTCGACCCGGGTCTCGTTGTCGTGGGTGACCTCTCGGATGGACTCCAGGTCGTCCCCTTCCTCCGGGAGCACCCCGTCGACCTGGTCCTGATGGACATCCGGATGCCCGGCATCGACGGTGTCGAGGCCACCCGCCGGATCCGCGCGGAGCATCCGCCCGAGAAGACGCGGGTGATCGTGCTGACCACGTTCGACCAGGACGACATCGTCCTCGCGGCCCTGCGCGCGGGCGCCAACGGTTTCCTGAGCAAGACCGTGAGCCCCGCTGAACTCGTCGCCGGAATCGCCGAGGTCGTCGGTGGAGGCGGTGCGCTGTCGGCCGCCGCGACGGCCGCGCTCATCGGCCACATGACCCACAGCCCGCCCCCGGTGATCGACAAGGAACTCCTGCGGCGCTTCGACGCTCTGACACCCAGGGAACGTGACGTGGTCGTCCTCGTCGCGAGCGGTCTCGGCAACGACGAGATCGCGGCCCAGCTGTCCGTGTCGCCGTTCACCGTGAAGACGCACGCGGTGCGGGCGATGACGAAGGTCGGCGCACGTGATCGGGCGCAGCTGGTCTCGTTCGCCTTCCGGGCCGGCCTCTACCCCTGAGCCCTGAAGGCGGACCGGGCGTCGGCAGGCTGCGGGGCCGGCCCGCAGGCACGCGCCTTGAATCCATGTGGCATATGCGGAAAAATTGGACGTACGGCACATGGTGCCGAAGGCAAGTGAGAGGAGTGCCTCATGATCGCCAAGCTGCTCGCGAAGTTGTCCTTCACCCGCAACTACGGTGCGTACGGGGCCCACGACTGGGGCACGCACACCGGCGACGACAGGGTGTGACCACATGGTCGGCGGGCGCCCCCGGGCTCCCGTCGGCTCGTGACCACGCTGCCGACGACACAGGCCTGACCGCTCCAAGAAGTCAGGGGCCGATCCCATGGGCCGTGTGAACGAGCCGCCGCGGCTGCCCGGAGGCAGCTTCGCGGCCTGGAGCCGCGACCGACTCGAACTGGCGCGCCGCGGCGCCGACGAGTGCGGGGACGTCTGGCAGCTCGAGTCGGGTGTCTACGTAGCCGCTACGGCCGGGGTGTGCGAAGCGGTCCTGCACCGCTCTCAGGATTTCCCCAAGCCGTCCTCGCCCCTCTTCCCGTCGTTGAAGCGGGCCGGCGGAGCGCCGATGCCCGAGGAACGCGCGCACGCTCGTGCTGCCCGCATGCGCGGACTGCGCCCGCAGGCCGTCGCGGCCCGGGTCGGTGAGATCGCGCCCGGGACCGCTCGTTTTGCCGACCAGTGGCCCACGGACCGGGACGTCGAGATTCTGCCCCTGGTCCGGCCCGTCCTGGCGGAGATCGGCGTGCGCTACCTCTTCTCCGAGGACGCTCCCGCCCTGCTGCCCTTCGCCTGGCAGCTCTTCGTCGCCCGGGAGGTGCTCGTACGTCCCTCCCGCTGGGTATGGCCGCGCTGGGTCCCCACACCGGCGCGGCGGTTCCGCACACGACGGCAAATCGCCTTCACCGACGCCTTGCGGCCCGTCGTCCGCCGGCGCCGTTCATCGGACCGGCCCGGTGACGACGTGCTGGGACAGATGCTCCGGCCTTCCGCCCGCTACGGCCCGCTGTCCGAAGAGGTCATCCTCGACACCCTCCCCGGGATCACCGTCGCCACCTTCGAGACACCCTCCCGGGCGGCCGGATGGATCCTGCTCCACCTGGCCCGATACCCCCAGGCCGCGGACCGCGTCGCGGCCGAGGCCGCCCTCCTGCCCGCCGACCCGGCCACGACGACCAGCACCCACCTCGAGAACCTGCGGTACACCCAGGCGGTGGTACGCGAAGTGCTCCGGCTGCACCCCCCGAGCTGGCTGCTCACCCGGCGCGCCCCGCGACAAACTCAGCTCGCCGACTACACCATCGACGCCGGGTCCACCGTGCTCGTCTGCCCCTACACCGCCCACCGCGATGCACGGGAACACCCCGAACCCGACCGGTTCCGGCCCGAACGCTGGCTCGACGATTCGGGCTCGTCGGCGAAACCCGGGGTCTTCCTCGGCTTCGGCACCGGGCCGCACGGCTGTGAGGGAGCCGCTCTGGCCATGGCCGTGCTCACGCTCCTGACCGCGCAGACAGCCCGCCGCTACCACGTGAGCGAGCCGCCCGGCACGGAACCCGGCTACCGGGTCATCACCTTCGAAGGTCTCGCGACCGCCGGCCTGCACCTGCGTGCCACCGTGCGCGGCTGAGGGCAGTCCTGCTCTCGGTGGCAGGCCGTCTCCCCTTCACACGCGCTCGGTCACCGGCTCATGGTTCGCTCATCGTGTGTCGCCGGTCGAACTCGTCGGCCAGCATGCCCATCATGACGAGGTCGTGGTGCCGGCCGGCGAAGAATACGTGTTCCCGCAAGCGCCCCTCCTCGGTGAAGCCGAGCGAACGGAAAAGTGCCAGCGATGCCTCGTTGGGGGCCAAAACCGCTGCCAGGCATTTGTGGTAGCGCCGCTCGGCGAACATGAAGCGCAGCAGCAGCACCACGGCTTCCGTCGCGTAGCCATTGCGCCGGTGGTCGGCGCTGATGGTGACATCGCACTCGAACCAGCCTGAGTGAGGGCCGGTGCGATGTGAGCCGACTGCACCGACCAGCTCTCCCGTGGCCGTCGCTTCGACCGCCAGCCGGAAGTGGTCGTCGTCGCCCACGGCAACGGCCTGTTCCTTCGCCCAGGCACGGTGGATCTCGGCGGACCTCGGCAGATCCAGGCGTCCCCCGCGCGGCCCGCCGTCGTCGGCGAACCGCGCGAACGCCGTCCAGTCGTCGGGCTCGACAGCGCGCAGGCGTACCCGATGACCGGTCCAGCACGACGATGCCATGCCACATTTGATCACGCTGCTGTGTGCGCGAGGCCGACGGGCACGCCGAGGCGGACGTTGTCCGGGGCGATCGGATCCACCGGTATCGGTGCCGCCGTTATGCTGGTTCGTGGTGGTTTTCCGCTGTATTGCACCACGTGGTTCCCGTCCGATGTCGGCGGACAGCGGCCGGAATGCCTTGGGCGCCGGAGCGGCGCCGGCTTGAAGGTCCACAGCTCCCGCTCCCTGTGGAGGCCGGGGTGAAGGTTGTCGTCGATCTTTCCCGATGTACGGGGTATGCGCAGTGCGCGTTCCTGGCTCCGGAGGCGTTCCGGATGCACGGTGAGGAAGCGCTCATGTACGACCCCCACCCGGATGACGCCTCGCGCGACCAGGTGCTGCGCGCCGCGGCGGCCTGCCCGGTCCAGGCGATCCTGGTCGACCGGTTGGAGGCGCGGCACGCACCGCCGGAGGCCTCGCCGTCATGACCGGTACCGACAACCTGCGTGCGTTCAAGCGCGATGGCCGCATCGTGGTCGTCGGTGCCTCTCTGGCGGGGCTGCGGGCCGCCGAGGCGCTGCGGGACGAGCGTTTCACCGGATCGTTGACCATGATCGGCGACGAGCCGGGCGAGCCCTACGACCGGCCTCCCCTGTCCAAACAGGTACTGACCGGCTGGGTGCCGGCCGGGCGCACCGCGTTGCCCCGCCGCCGTGGCATCGATGCGGAGTGGCTGCGGGGTGTGCCCGCCGGCGGGCTGGACCTCGCGACGCACCACGTGCGTCTCGCCGACGGACGCGAGGTTCCCTTCGACCGGGTGCTGATCTCCACCGGGGTGCGGGCCCGGCCGTGGTTCGCCGAGTCCGAGGCGTCCCTGGGCGGAGTGTTCGTCCTCCGTACGCGCGAGGATGCCGAGAGCCTGCAACGGGCCCTCGCCGCCGGGCCTTCCCGCGTGCTGGTCATCGGTGCGGGATTCACCGGCTCCGAGATCGCCTCCGTCTGCCGCGAGCGGGACATCCCGGTGACCGTCGCCGAACTCGCGCCCGCCCCGCTGGTCGGGGCGCTCGGCGCCATGATCGGCGAGGTCGCGGCCGCCATGCAGCGTGCTCACGGTGTCGACCTGCGGTGCGGTGTCGAAGTCGCCCGGCTGGAGGGCGACGCGCAGGGACGGTTTCGCCGTGCTCACTTCGACGACGGCAGTACGGTCGACGCCGATGTGGCGATAGTGGCGCTAGGGAGCATCCGGAACACCGAGTGGCTGCGGGAATCGGGACTGGCGGCGGGCGTGTGGGGCATCACCTGCGACACGGGCTGCCGCGCCCTCGGCGTCGACGGCCGCGTCACCGACGACGTCTTCGCCGCGGGAGACGTGGCACGGTGCCCGAACCCCCTCTACGAGAACCGGCTCATCTCGATGGAGCACTGGGTCAACGCCGTCGAGCAGGCAGAGGTCGCGGCGCACAACATGGTCAGCGTCCCGGAGGACCGCCGAGCCCACGTGTCCATCCCGCTGTTCTGGTCGATCCAGTTCGGCGTCAACATCAAGTCCGTCGGTGTGCCGACCTTCGCCGACGAAGTGGCCGTCACCCAGGGATCGCTGGACGACCACCGCTTCGTCACCGCGTACGGCTACCGGGGCCGCGTCACGGCTGCCGTGAGCTTCAACAACGGCAAGTGGCTGGACCACTACCGGCGCTTGATCGAGACGGCCGCACCTTTCCCGCCCCCCTGCCCCACGCCCGACCGGCCCGCCGGCATGGAACCGGTGCCCGTCGACCTCCCCGGCCTCGCCCTGCTCGCCCAGAGCGCCACGGTGGTCGTCGCCGGCCAGGATCCGGGTGGGCGCCGCGTCACGGCCGTGCACCAGCAGCGGCAGGCGGAGGACCGGACGACCACGCCCCGGACTCCCGGCACCCTGCAACGGATCTTCGACTATTCCGCCAGGGCGGACCCGTACCCGCTGTATGCCGAGTTGCGTGAGACGCCGGTGGCCCGGCAGGAGGACGGCAGCTGGGTCATCAGTACGTATCGTGAGATCACGGACGTGCTGAATGACCCGCATCTGAGCTCCGACCTGGGCAATCTGTCGGATCCACCACCGCCGGTCGAGGGAGCGGCCACGTCGTCCTTCATCCACATGGACCCGCCCGAGCACGATCGCCTGCGGCGCATGGCGATGCGTCAGTTCGGCCCCCCGCACACCCCGGGGTTGGTGATCGGCATGGAAGGGACCCTGACCGCCGTCGTCGCGGGCCTGATCGACGATTTCGCGGGCAAGGAGCGGATCGACGTCGTCGACGATTTCGCCTTCCCGTTCCCTGTGACCGTGAACTGTCGCGTGCTCGGCGTGCCCCGCGAGGTCGAACCGGATGTCCACCGCTGGGTGAGCGATCTGATGAACTCGGTCGACTACACCCCTGAGACCGACCCGAAGGAGAAACTGGACAAGGGCGTACAGGCCCGCAAGGACTTGTACCAGTGCCTCGGCGAGCTGGTGGAACAGAGCCACCGCCGGCCGGGAGACGGCCTGTTGTCACGACTGGCCAACGACGACGGGCCCGACGGCCGGATGACCGACGCCGAGATCGTCGCCACCGCCAGACTGCTCCTCGTCGCGGGCCATGAGACCGTCGTCAATCTCATCACCAACGGCATGCTGACACTGCTGCGCCACCCGCAGGTGCTGCGGCGACTGCGCGACGAACCGGACCTCGTCGTGCCACTGGTCGAGGAACTGCTGCGCTACGAGCCCCCCGTGCAGATCATTCCCTGGCGGGTGGCATACAGCGACATCACCGTCGCCGACACCGTCATCCCCCAGGGCTCCCAGATCATGCTCATGCTGGCCTCGGGCAGCCGTGATCCGAAGCGCTTCCA
This sequence comes from Streptomyces sp. NPDC088732, assembly GCF_044751205.1. Taxonomy (NCBI): domain Bacteria; kingdom Bacillati; phylum Actinomycetota; class Actinomycetes; order Kitasatosporales; family Streptomycetaceae; genus Streptomyces; species Streptomyces sp. NPDC088732. Next base: position 18,365 of record NZ_JBIVLI010000042.1, on the reverse strand, counting down.
CGATCCGGACCGCTTCGACCCGGATCGGCACGACAACCAGCACCTGGGGTTCGGCAGCGGCATCCATCTGTGCTTCGGCGGCCCGCTGGCCCGGCGGGAAACCCAGACCGCGCTGACCGAGCTGGTACGCCGGCTCGACCGCCCCAGGCTGGTCACCGACCCGCCGCCGTACCGGCGCAGCCCCGTTCTGCGGGGTCCGGTCCATCTCGAGATCGAGCAGGGTGACGGTTGACTCGGCAGCGAGCGGGGGCCGTTGAAAGGCCGCGCCCCCTCGGCCGACAGACCGCCGAGCCGCCCGACGCGGAGGGCAGAGCAAGGTCAGCGGATCAGGACCTCGGCCTCGATCTCCACCGGGATGCGGAAGGGGCGCTCCGCGAGACCGACTGCAGACCGGGCAGATCAGCCGCATCCCCTTCGGCCAGCCCTTCAGGCAGTCGCCGGCCGGCTCGGCCACCCAGGTCCCGTCGCGGATCTCGCCATCGGGTTCGACGGCCGACGTCCGGGCGGCCTGCGGGATCTGCGGGATTGCGGCGTGGATGGCGTCGGTGATGGTCGTCCCCACCGAGTGCGACAGCCGACGTCCGCGCGCGGTCTGCCAGTTCAGGAGGGCATGGGTGCCGCCCGCGGAGTCGGTCCGGATCGGTGTCTGGCGCCCGCGCCGGAACGTCTTCGGCAGCTGGGCCGGCGTCATCCGGGTGGCTTCGATGTGGTCGGCGGCGGTGTTGGAGCCGGCGTTCGTGTGACGATCCGGGCCGGGACCGCCGTGATCGACGGCACCGTCTGCCCCACTTGGGACTGGAACCACCACAACGACCTGCACTCGGTCAAGGCCGGTTACGCCGGCATGAATGTGCAGATCGCCTGCTTGATGGACGGCGATCTCGTCGCGGTCGGACCGGTGCCGATACCCGGGGCGCGCCACGACGCGCACGCCCACGCCTCGGGCCTCAAAAACCTGATGGACGGCATCCATCAACTCGCCGACCTCGGCTACGTCGGCGTCGGCCTCGTGCCGTAAAAGCGCCTACCCGGCCGCGACCTGCCGGAGAACCACAAGCGGGACAACGCCCTGCTCCCCAGCGTGCGCGCGGCCGTCGAACGCGCCGCCGTCACCGGACTCATCAACCTACGAAGGTTCATGAGAGTCGCTTACGACTAGGGCTCCGGGATTCTCGTCGAGAACGGCCAGGAACCTCTCGGCGCGGCGAGCGAAGAGGTGGGCCCCGCGTTCGCCGGATCGGGTGCGGGCTTCCTCTGCGGCGGCTCGCACGACATCGACGGGTTCGCCGCGGGCCTGCAGCAGGCGCGCGCGCAGGAGCAGGAGAAGCCCTTCGGCGTAGCGTTGACCGTGGGCTTTGATGGCCTGGTCGGCCTGGTCGAGGGCGGAAGCGGCCCGGTCGGGCAGCTCGGCTGCCAACCACATCTCGGCCACCAGTCCGTACCAGTAGGCGAGGCCCCATCTCGGCGGGTCGGCCAGGGTCGCGGCCAGGAGTTGTTCGGCCTTGGCCGCGGCGCCGGCCGGGTCATCGCCGGTGAGGGCACGGGCCCAGTACCAGTCCAGCCGTATATAGGTTTCCTGGGCGACGCCGGGAAGGTCGGCGCTGGCCGCGACCCACCTTTCGGTCGCTTGCATCGCCCAGTCCGCGTCACCGGCCATCGAGGCAGCCATGGTCTGGTAACGGGTCCAGCCCGACATCTCGAAGAGGTCCCCCTCGGCCTGGTACACCGTGCCGAGCAGGGAACGCCCCGTCTCGACATCGCCATGCAGCGAGGTAATGACCCCCAAATAGCCGATCCACTCATCGGGGATCCGCCAGCGTCCGCGGTCGTCACGGCGTCGAATCGGGACACCTCCGACCTGGTCGGCAAGGTGGTACAGACTTTCTTGAGCCGGTCCCGGGTGCGGGTCGGCCGAATTCGCGAGCAGCGAGGCAACGTCGTCCGCGGTGGTACGGCCCAACCAGCTGAAACACTGATAGGCCGCGCCGATGTCGCCGATGTCCCAGTGGTACAGGCCCCAGGCCTGCCGGCCGTACGCCTGGATTTTCGGGTCCGCGGACGCCTGGCCCTGCTCATGCAGCCGGCGAGCCCACATCCCGCGGTCTTTCTCGGTGGAGACGTAGGCCCCGGTCATCCGATAGAAGAGGAACTCGGCCTCGGCCGTCTCGCGGCCGAGTCTGCGGGCCAGATATGCGCCCCGTTCCAGCAGATCGTACGTCGAGCCGCCCATTCCCGGAGGCTCGACGGCGAGGAGGTTGAGCAGCGCCAGGACGGACAGTTCGATCTCCGGCAGTCCTGCTGTCCGGGCGATCTGGATGGCCGATTCCAGGTTCCGATAGGCGGCCGCGAACGCGAGCTTGGTCGCCGCGCGGCGACCGGCGCGTGCCAGTGCCTTCGCGGTGCGACCCGAGTCGGCCAGGGGGCCGGCGGCCCACAGGTGGTAGGCGAGGCGTTCGGCGACGGACTCGTCGTCGGCGTGGATGGGTTCGAGGGCGTCGGCGACGCGCAGATGCAGCTGGACGGCCTGCTGCCGCGCGGTGGCCTCGGTGATCGACTCGCGGATCAGGTCGTGCGCGAAGTGCCACGAGAACGGGTCTTCCGGCTTGGCCTCCAGGAGACCGAGTTCTTGCAGCGGTTCGAGGCATTCGAGGCATTCCGCGATCTCGACGCCCATCGCGCGGGCAAGTAGGTCGAGGTCCACGTCGCGGCCGATGACCGCGGCGGTACGCAGCAGGCTGTGAGCGCTGTCGTCGAGGCCGGTCATCCGATCGCGGACGACGTCTCGCACGGTGGCCGGCACGCCGGCTGGTACGGATGCGCCGCCGTCGCCGAGCGAACCACCCTCGCTGAGCAGCCGGGACAGCTCCTGGACGAAGAACGGATTGCCGGCGGTGCGAGCATGGATGCCGCGGGCGACTTCGGCGCCGGGCTCGCGGCCGGTTTCGCGGCGGATGAGCTCGGTCACGTCGGTCAGGCCGAGCGGGCCGAGCCGGATCCTGCGGTGGCCGGGCAGCCGGCCGACGGTCGCCAGGACCCGCGACAGGCTGGAGCCGGGTACGGGTGCGCGATCGCGTAGCGCTCCGATGATCACCGTGCCGGTGGGCGGCCGGGCCGTCAGGTGGCCGAACAGCTGGAGTGAGGCGGCGTCGGCCCACTGCAGGTCATCGACGATCAGCAGCATGGGCCGTTGCGCCGAGGCATGCCCGACGACGGTGACGACCTGCTCGAACAGGCGGAACTGTGCACGGCTGTCGGGAATCGCCGACCCGGTGGCGTAGTCGTCCGGAGATTGGAAGAGTCCGCCGAGCTCGCCGGCGAGCCACTTCTCCCGCAACGGCGCGGGGAGGCTGTCGAGAATCGGGCGGAGTGTCTGCTCCCAGGGCCACATCGACGGTGTTCCGTCGCCTTCCAGGCACGAACCCCAGACGACCAGCGCGCCACGCCGACTCGCTTCTGCAGCGATCTCCTGCAGCAGCCGGGTCTTGCCCACGCCCGGCTCCCCTTGGACGATGCCGAGCGCCGCACTGCCGGTGAAAGCCTTCTCCACGGCTTGGCGCAGTACGGCGAGTTCCTCGACCCTGCCGACGAGGCCGGCTTCCTTCCGCGCCGAAGCGGCGGCCGTACTCGCCACGGGCGGCGAGGTCTGGGGCTGCGTCAGCACGTGCAGGTGTGCGGCCCGTATATCCGGACCGGGATCGATGCCGAGTTCGTCGGCGAGGCAGGCGCGGACCCTGTGGTACGCCGACAGTGCCTCGGCCCGGCGTCCCGCGGCCCCCAGGGTGGTGATGAGGCCGGCGTGGACGGGTTCGTGGAACGGCGATGTCGATGCGGCGAGTTGCAGCGCCGACAGCACCGATTCCGGTCGGCGCAGCGACACGGCCAGCTTGGCCGCTTCGGTGCACGCGGCGCGGAACTCGTCGTCGAGACCGGTGAAGGTCGGCAGTGCGGTCGACCTGTGGGTGAACCCGTCGCCCGCCCGGCCCCGCCAGAGACCGAGCGCTTCGACATAGCGGTCGAGCGCCGTTTCCTGGCGTTGCTGTGCCATGGCCTCTTTGGCGGTCGCAACGAGTTCTCGGAAGGTGAGGAGGTCCAGGGCGCCGGGGGCGGTGGAGAACAAATAGGCGTTGCCGCGGCGGTGCAGGTAGGAGCCGGATTCACGGGCGGGGATCGCGGGTTCGAGCAGTCGCCGCAACGCGCCGACGTATTTGTGGATGATGTTGAGCGCGCTGTTGGGGACGTCATCGCCCCAGATCAGGTCGATCAGCTCGCCCGTGCTGGTCGGCCGGCCGGCGCGGGCCAGCAGCAGCGCCAGGAGGTATGCCTGTTGTCGTGGCCCGGCATCCAGTTCGACACCGTCGCGCCAGATCCGTAGCGGGCCCAAGATCTGCAGATACGGCGAAGATCGGCCGGCCGGCTGATCCTCGCCGCCAGAGGGGACTACGGGGACTGACACCGCGGTACCTCTCGCCTCCAGAACAGCAATCGCTGGAAGCCTATCGTTTCGCTCCCGTCCGGCGCGAGTGACTTCCGAGGCGCGGACCGGAGCCGTTCCGGACGCCGAGCCGACGCTGTGTCAAGCCGTTCCGTCGGTGGGTTCCGGCTGGGTGTCCGGCGTGTAGAGCTCTTCCTCGCTGACGACCGGTGCGGTGGTTTCTTCAGGACGTCCGACTCGCGCGGCCGAGCCGAACAGGTGGCCGCGCGCCGGCCGCACGGGGGCGAAGGAGGCGAAGCCCCGCTGGCTCGGGATGTCGTCGTACACCGCCTCCATACCGCCGCGGATCAGGTACGTTTCGTGCCAGAAGCCGGTGCCGCCGCTGTCGCGCAGGAAGTCTCGCCACCAGCGCCGGTGCGGTTCGGACCGCGCCCATGACAAGAGCGAAGGCAGGTCGCGCCAGTACTGGCGGATGCCGACGTGCATGGGGAACAGCGACCACAGCAGCGACTCGTGCGACAGCATGCCTTCCGGCCGGTCTTTCCCGGATTGGCCGATCTGCGGGCCGTAGCCGGCCAAGGTGCGCAGGCCGTAGAGCCGATTGACTCGCATACCGAGGTAGACGACCACGAGGTCGGGATATGGAGTGAGGTCGACTGTCTGCCGATTGACGCGCGTAGGCATCGCTGGTGTCTCCTTGGCTCGTTGGGTGACGGGCCAAAGCTAGTGACCGGCACGGAATGGACACTTGACGTCGACTGAATGCGCGGGCGGCGGCATCCGTGCGGTCGCACTCAGCTGTGGAGTTCGGCGAGCAGGCCGCCGGCGCGCGCACAGCAACCCTCTGCCCAGGCGGAGTTTACAAACGTTGGAGCAGTTTCCGGGTCGGCGCCATCCCGCACTCGCCTTCCGAGATCTGCCCTAGCACAGCTGTGGGCGCGCCGGTGGTGCTTCCGTGCGCCCCATCCCTCATTCGGGTGGTGAATGGCATCATGGCTGCTCATGACGCCCGGGCCTGCCTTCCGTCTCGCACGTGCCGCGGTGTTCGCGGCCGTGTGTGTCGCGGTGACAGGTCTTGGACATGCGCTGATGTCGCGGTCGGTTCCGGGCTGGGCGGTGGGGTACGCATTCGCCGCGACGACCGCGGGCGCGTGGTGGCTGGCGGGTCGACGTGAGCGCGGCGCGGCAGTGGTGCTGGGCGCGACCGTGGTGACCCAATTCGCCTTGCACGGCTGGTTCGGCCTCGCCCAGGCCTTCGCCGCGGCTCCTTCGGGTGCCGGGGACGGTGCTGTCGGCCATCAGGTTTCGGGCTCCGCGGAAGCAATGCCCATGAGCAGCGCCGCGATGAGCGGCTGGTCGCCCGGCATGTTCGGCGCGCACGCCCTCGCGGCGGTGCTGTGCGGCCTGTGGCTGTGGCGCGGTGAGGCTGCTGCCTTCCGGCTCGGCCGCTCCTTGGCCGCGTTCGTCTTCGCTCCTTTGCGCAGGGCCTTCCTCGTCCATGTCGTGGTCAGCCCACCGGCGCAGGCGACGCGAGTGTCCCTTCACGCCCCCTCGCGGCTGTCTCAGCAGGCGGCCCTGTGGCACGGCGTCACCCGGCGCGGCCCGCCGCGGCCGGCGATGTGCTCCTGACCGTCCGTCTCGCTGCTGTGCGATGACGGGCGCAGTGCGGCGTGCCCGCACGCACGCCGTACCGCCGTTGAGGCGGACACAATCGTCGGCTTTGTGAGCGCCCGCGCCCCGCGCGCCGGGCGCCGATTGGGGATGCAGCAATGTCATCGACACAAGAAGAAGCGTCAAGGGACAACGCCCTCATAGCGGCATCGGCTGCCCCGGGAAGCGGTCCCGAACAAAGGGGCCGATCGTGGAAGGGGGTCCGGGCGCTGCTCGTGCGGCTGCACTTCTACGCGGGTGTGTTCGTCGCCCCCTTCCTGCTGGTGGCCGCTCTGACGGGGCTGGCCTACACCTTCACACCCCAGCTCGACCAGCTCTTCTACGGCGATCAGCTCGGCGTGGCGAAGGTGGGAGACACAGCGCGCCCGATCGCCGAACAGATCGCCGCGGCCCGGAAGTCCCACCCGGAGGGCACCTTGTCCTCGGTGATCACTCCGCCCGGGCCGGATGACACGACGCGGGTGGTCCTGTCACTGCCGGAACTGGGCGACAACCAGCGCACGGTGTTCGTCGACCCCTACACCACCGAGGTCAAGGGGGCGCTGACCACGTGGTACGGCTCCACCCCGCTGACGACGTGGCTGGACGACCTGCACCGCAATCTGCACCTTGGCGAGACCGGCCGGCTGTACTCGGAGGTCGCCGCCAGCTGGCTGTGGGTGATCGTCGCCGGAGGGCTCGTCCTGTGGCTCGGACGTGCCCGCGGGCAACGCGCCAGGTCGGCACGGGGCGTGCTGCTGCCCGACCGCTCCGCGGGCGGAGTGCGGCGTACCCGCAGTTGGCACGCTGCCACCGGCGTATGGCTCGCCGTCGGCCTGCTCGGTCTCAGCGCCACCGGCCTGACCTGGTCCCACTACGCCGGCGCCCGGTTCGGGGAATTGCTGGACGCGACCAAGGGGCATGCGCCCGCGCTGGCCACCGCCCTGCCGGGCGGGCCGGACGCAGGCGAGGGCGGGCCCGCGGGGCACGCCGGACACGGCACGGGCGCCGGCCCGGCGCCGGCCGACCCAGCCGACTTTGACACGGTCCTCGCGGTCGCCCGCGAGGCGGGGCTCGGTGGCCGGGTGGAGCTGACGCCGCCCGCCGATGCGACGAGTGCGTGGACCGTGGCCCAGGACGACGACCTCTGGCCGGTCCACTACGACCAGGTCGCCGTCGACGCCGCCAAGGGCGAGGTCACCTCGGAGAGCCGCTGGGTCGACTACCCACTGCCGGCCAAGCTCAGCAAACTCGGCGTCCAGGGCCACATGGGCCTGCTGTTCGGCATCGTCAACCAGATCCTGCTGGCGCTGGTCGCGGTCGGCCTGATCTCCGTCATCGTGTGGGGCTACCGCATGTGGTGGCAGCGCCGCCCCACGCGTGGCGACCGCACGGCGGCCCTCGGGAAGGCCCCCGCACGAGGGGCGTGGCGACAACTCCCGCTGCCGGTGCTGATCATCGGCGTCCCGGCCGTCGCCGCGCTCGGCTGGGCCCTGCCTCTGCTGGGCATCACGCTGATCGCGTTCCTCTTCTACGACATGGCGTTCGGGCTCTACCTGCGGCGCCCCGCCCCCTGACGTCGCAGCGAGCGAAGGTGCCTCCGGGTCGGGCACACCACTGTGCCCGACCCGGAGGCCACCGAAAGAGCGTCAGACGCTCCCCGCAGTTCGCGCAGCCCAGCGATCCTCGACCTTGGCGACGCGCCAGTACGCGATCGCGATGGCCCACACGACGACGAAGAGGCCGACGATCACGTAGCCGACGTTGTCGAGATCGAGGCCGGCGACCCAGCCCGTGACCCCGTCCGTCATGTCGAGCTTGTCGTGCAGGACCCCGACAAGCTCGATGGTGCCGATGACGAAAGCGACGGCGATGGACAGACCGGTGATGGTGAGGTTGTAGTAGACCTTGCGCACGGGGTTGGAGAACGCCCACTGGTAGGCGAAGTTCATGAACGTCCCGTCGAGGGTGTCGAACAGGCTCATCCCGGCGGCGAACAGCAGCGGCAGGCACAGGATCGCGTACCAGGGCAGACCGGCGGCGGCCCCGCTGCCCGCCATCACCATCAGCGCGACCTCGGTGGCGGTGTCGAACCCGAGCCCGAAGAGGAAGCCGAGTGGGTACATCTGCCCGGGACGCGTGATGGAGCGGGTGAGCCTGCCGAGGACGCGATTCATGAACCCCCTCGATTCCAGGTGGGTTTCGAGCTCGCGTTCGTCGAAGAAACCCGTGCGCATCTTCTTGAAGACCCGCAGTATGCCCAGGAGGGCGACGAGGTTCAGCACGGCGATGAGATAGAGGAACGTGCCGGAAACGGTGGTTCCGACCACGCCCAGCGCCTGGTGCGTTCCGGAGTCCTCGTCTGCCAGGGTGCCTGCCAGACGGGCGCCGCCGGCGACCAGCGCCGCCAGGACCACCACGACGCTGGAATGCCCGAGGGCGAACCAGAAGCCCACCGACACCGGGCGTTTGCCGTCCGCCATGAGCTTGCGCGTGGTGTTGTCGATGGCGGCGATGTGGTCGGCGTCGAAGGCGTGCCGCATTCCGAGGGTGTAGGCGGTGATACCGAGGCCGAGCCCGAAAGCCTCGGAACCGACCCGGTAGTCGTTCGGTGTCACCAGCAGGAACAGGACGCCGAAAGCGACCACGTGCAACGCGGCGATCACGGCCATCAGGGCCGCGGTGCGGAGCGTGTCCTCGCGCCGCCAGCGGAACGGCCCGGCGGACGGGACGGACGGGACGGATGGGGGCAGGGTCATGCGGTCACGCTCCAGCACCTCGTGGATCAACTCGTGAGATGCCGCGGCCGGTCTCCTGGCTTACGGGCGAAGCGCGCCCGCCCCTGCCTTCCCGGCCTGTGAGGACCAGTGGCACCGCCGAAGCGGAAGGGGCGGGAACTACCCGATCACAGTGGCGAGGGCCGCCCCGGACTGAGCCTTGCATCGGCTGTCACCGGTCTTCCCGAGCACCACGGCGCCATCACCCTAGGAGCGCGGGCTCTCCGCCTGCAAGGCTGCACAGGTGCAAAGACGCACAGGTATTCAAGATCACATCCTCGGCTGCCAGGATGGCGCCCATGCACCTTGTTCCCGCCGAGCGGGCGGGCCACCGAACCATTGACGGCCACCGTGTCTGCGACGCTGTCGCGGCCATTGGAGAACCTGGGCATGTACGGGCCTGGGCGGATCGATTCTCGCTGCTCGCCGACCCGGGCCGCCTCGCCCTGCTGCTGGCTCTCCGGACGGCGGGCCCGATAGCGGTCACCGACCTGGCCGTCGCCACGGGCATGACGGACACGGCGGTCTCCCAGGCCCTGCGGCTGCTGCGGGCCGCCGGCATCGTCACCGGTGACCGACAGGGCCGGATCGTCCGCTACCGCATCGTGGACGACATGACCGGGCAACTGCTGGGACACTGCGCGGACCCTCAGGGAGACGGGGCCGCCGACATGTGACGTTGCCGTCGCCCGCCGGCCGACGACGAGCTGGTTGACACCCGGCGCCTGCGAGACCCCTTCGGTGGACCGAGATCGGGACGGGCAGGTGAGCCCGGCGGGCCCCACCGGCCCCGCACACCGTGCGGGCGGGGCCGGATGCGCGTCAGCCGTCAGGCGCCGGAGGCGGTCTTCGCGGCGGTGAAGCGCGCGGTGACGTCGGTCCAGTTGACGAGGTCCCAGAGCTTGGTGACGTAGTCGGGGCGGACGTTCTTGTACTGCAGGTAGTACGCGTGCTCCCAGGCGTCGAAGACCAGGAGCGGGGTCGTGCCCTGGCCGACGTTGCCGTGGTGGTCGTAGACCTGCTCGACGATCAGGCGCTTGCCGAGGGGTTCCCATGCCAGGACGCCCCATCCGGAGCCCTGGACGGAGGCCGTGGCGACGGTGAGCTGCTTCTTGAAGGCCTCGAAGCCGCCGAGGTGCTCGTCAATGGCGTCGGCCAGGGCGCCGTCCGGGCGGTCACCGCCGTCCGGGGAGAGGTTCTGCCAGAAGATCGAGTGCAGGACGTGGCCGGAGAGGTTGAACGCGAAGGTCTTCTCCAGCCCGACCAGGCCGGTGGGGGTGAGGGCGTCCTTGTCGCGGGCCTCCGCGATCTGCTCCAAGGTGTCGTTGGCGCCCTTGACGTAGGCGGCGTGGTGCTTGGCGTGGTGGAGCTCCAGGATCTGTCCGGTGATGGCCGGCTCCAGCGCGGCGTAGTCGTAGGGCATATCAGGAAGCGAGTACGTGCCCATCAGGCACAACCCCTTTCTGCGAGGGTGATCGATTGCGCCAGGATCACCCTACGCCTCTTGTTGCGATGAACTTGCAACAGCGACAGAAGTGCATCAGCATGTTCCCTGGACGGGGTCGGCCCCTCAGCCTTCGGAGTCGTCGTGTCCGCGGTCCCGGACGCGGCACCCCCCGCGGGGTGATCGTCTTTCCAGCCGGCACCTGCCGGTTCTGGCCGACCCCGCCCACCCCGGCCCGACCCCTCCCACTGGGACCCTTGACTGGATCATTGCCTTATAAGCATTCGCCGTTAACTGCGAACAGCTTGCAAGTAGTTTTCTGTGGCGCCTACTTTGACATGTCCCTAGGTATGTCCAGAAAGAGGCGCTCATGTCCACCGCTCCACCGCCCGCCGCAACGGGAGCTCCGACCCTGCTCAACCGTGTCCGGCACGCGCTCAGTCCTCGCGAGTGGGCGCGGGTCGGCGGCATGGCTGCCTTCGTCATCGGCCTGCACGTGATCGGCTGGTTCACCCTCGTCGCCGTCGTCGCGCCGGAGCACTACAGCCTCGGCACGAAGAGCTTCGGCATCGGCATCGGCGTGACCGCCTACACCCTGGGCATGCGCCACGCCTTCGACGCCGACCACATAGCCGCGATCGACAACACCACCCGCAAGCTGATGGGTGAAGGGCAGCGGCCGCTGTCCGTCGGCTTCTGGTTCTCCCTCGGGCACTCCTCGATCGTCTTCGGGCTGGCCTTCCTGCTGTCGCTGGGCGTCAAAGCTCTCGCCGGGCCGGTCGAGAACGACGACTCACAACTGCACAACGTCACCGGCTGGATCGGCACGACCGTCTCCGGCACGTTCCTCTACGTCATCGCCTTCATCAACCTGCTGATCCTCGCCGGCATCTGGAAGGTGTTCCGGCAGATGCGGTCCGGCCACTTCGACGAGGCCGCGCTGGAAGAGCAGCTGAACAACCGCGGCTTCATGAACCGGATCCTGGGCCGTGTGATGAAGTCCATCACCAAGCCCTGGCAGATGTACCCGCTCGGCCTGCTCTTCGGACTCGGCTTCGACACCGCCACCGAGATCGCCCTGCTCGTCCTCGCCGGTTCCGGCGCCGCCTCAGGGCTGCCTTGGTACGCGATCCTCTGCCTGCCCGTGCTGTTCGCGGCCGGCATGTCGCTGCTGGACACCATCGACGGCTCGTTCATGAACTTCGCCTACGAATGGGCCTTCTCCAAGCCGGTCCGGAAGGTCTACTACAACCTCACCATCACCGGCCTGTCAGTCGCCGTCGCGCTCATCATCGGCACCGTCGAACTGCTGGGCCTGATCGCCGAGAAGGCCGGCCTGCACGGCGCGTTCTGGGACTGGGTCTCCGGCCTCGACCTCAACATCATCGGCTTCATCATCGTCGGGCTCTTCTTCGCCACCTGGCTCGTGGCCCTGCTGGTGTGGAAGTTCGGTCGCATCGAGGAGAAGTGGACCGCGGGTCTGCGTCCCGCGGAGCCGCGCGCCGACTGAGCCGCCGTCTCGAGTCCCACCCGATCCGAACGCCCCTGGACCATCCCGACCGGTCCGGGGGCGTTCGCGTGGTTCGACCGTCTCCGCGAGACGTCGCGCGGGCTGGATTCACCACGTTCTTCGCCGCAGCGCGCAGCGTTCTCGTGACGTCCCCGCGGGAAGCCCAGGAGGTGGTGCCGCGTATTACGGCACCCTTGCCGTGCTGGACGTCGGGACCAGGTCGTCCCCGTCGTCCTGCAAGGTGGAGACCGCGCTGAAGATGTAGAAGCACCCCGCCGTCACCACCGCCACGCCGGCCAGGACGGGGGTCCACGCCCTCAGTTTGGCAGTGGCCGACTGCCCGCGAAAGCGTCCTTCCACGATCGAGAATCCACGGATGGTGGCAACCCCGACGCCCGTGAGAGTCAGCGCCATCCCGACGCCGAAGGTGATCACGATGGCCAGAGCACCGAGCGCGCGGCCCGTCAGCAGCCCGCTGACGAAGATCAGGAACGCCGACGGCGACGGCAGCAGGCCACCCGAGAGCGCCAGAGCCGTCAGGCCCTGACGCGACCACGGATTGGTCAACTGCTCGACGTGGTGGTGCGCGTGGGCGGTCTCGTCGTGCGCGTGCGCGTGCGCGTGATCGTGATCGTGCCCGTGAGAGTGGCCCTCCGCATGGGAGTGGCCGTGCCCGTGGGAGTGCCCATGTCCGTGCCCATGAGAACGGCGGCGGTCGCGGAGGTGCCGGTACACCAGACCCACACCCACGATCGCGACGACCGCTCCCGCCGCGACCTGCATCCAGGCGGTGGCGGTCCGGGTGCTGACCGCCGTACTGCTGACCCCCACCCACAGCAGCGCGAGAACCAGCACCGAGAAGGTGTGCATCGTGGCGACGATGACGCCGAGGCGCACCGCGTCCTTGTAGTGTCCGCGCGTGCCGACCAGGTAGGCGGCGGTGATGCTCTTGCCGTGGCCAGGGGCAACCGCGTGAGCGGCACCGACGCCGAGCGCGACGACCAGGACCACCCAGAACAGGGATTGCCCGTCGAAGAGGGCGATCAGGTGGTTGTCGAGACTGCCTATCCCTGTCATGCGTTGCTCCTGGTACCGGTGCCGGCGTCGGCGGGTGCTGGGTCGTGCGTAGTGGAGTCCTGACCCGGCGGGAGCAGGGACTCGGTCGGCGGGTGGGCCGCCACGGCAGAAGGGCCCGCCACTTGGGCGGCCTTGCGGCGGCGCGACCGCCGGAGGACGAAGCCGCCGATGGCCAGGGCGGCTGCCACGGTCCCGATGGCGAAGGCCACGACCGTCCCGCGGACGCTGCCCCCGGAGGCCGTGAACCGTACGTGCGCGGTCGGCTGGGCGGAGGTGAACAGCGTCGGCTGCGTCTGAGCGGGACCAGTCGCGGTGAGCATGGTCCGGTACGCGGGGTGGAGGTCGGTGAGCGAGGTGATCGTGACGTCCACCGCCGTCACCGGAGCCGGGCAGTCGAAGGCCACTTGGGCTCCGCGGGCGAGGAAGTCCCGCATGTCCTCCACCACAGCGCCGTGGCAGGGGTGTCCCGCCTGTGCGACGGTGATGTGTTTGAGCAGGTAGCTGCGGATGGTCGGCGCCTCCTGCAAGCGCTGCGTGAACGACAGGTTCGAGGAGTTCGCGCCACCCTGGCCGCCGAACACGCCCAACGACTCGCCGAGTGCGACCCAGTCGAGCTTGTCGGTGTTCCACGCGATCAGCAGGCGGGAGCCCTGGACGCTGGCGCCGGCGGTGGACGGCGGGCCGAACGGGTGGGCCGAGGCGGAGGGCGCGGGGCCGGCCAGAGCGGTCACGATCGCCAGCACGGCCCCTGCCAGCGCCGTGCCCGGCGTCGGGCGTGCCGAACGCCTCAAGCGGGCTGGGAAGTGAAGGGACAAGGGTGCGGATCTTTCGTGCGGCCTGGTGGGGGCGGACATCAACGGCGCGATGGCACGTGCCGAAACCGCACTCTGTACAACCAGTCGGACACGTTCGCGACAATCGCATGGAGGCCGGATGAACATGACGATCACCGACCCCTACGGGAGCATCGGCGTACCGACGGTCCGCGGGGTCTCTCCGATCCACCCGGGGTCCGAGACCGCCAGCTGCCCTGACGTGATCCGCAGCAGGCCGGCGTTAACGAGATCGACGGCGGCCGGCCCATCCGGAGTGTCGCAAGCACCCGGACTGAACAATTGATCGATTCCGGTAGCGCGCAGCGGTCCCGATCCTTCGTCCACCGACACGTCTCTCAGCACTACGGACCTGGCGGACTCGTGCCCCTGCTGGGCAAGGAACGGCGCGAACACCTGCCAGTCGCCGAATTCCGGTACAGAGCAGAGGAAGCTTTCGACGGCCGTCACGAATCGCCGCACGCGGGCGCCCGACGAGCCGGCTGCCAGAGCGTGCAGTGCCCCCAGCGGCCCGCCGAATTCGGAGCTCACCTCGACCTGCCCGTCGGCCGAGACGGTCGTGGTCTCCTGAACATCCCAATTCCAGGACGCATGCTCCTGCTCATTGGAAAACTGCCAACGGGTGTTCCGGTGAGCCAACAACATCCCCGCGCTGTGCGGCTTGAGGTCGATCATCTGCATGCGCCAGGACCTGTCGTCGAACAGGTACATACGCCACATCCGGCGCGGCCAGTACTCGACCAGTGCCAGCGGACGCTCCTGCACGGACAGCAGAACCGCGTACTCCATCCCGGCAGCATGCCTGCGTGCCGCTACCGCGCGCGGCATCGGGTCCGGATGCGTCGTCCCCTGCTGGGAACCCCACATGTTGCCGTACGACACATCAAGACTGTCGAAGATCACAGCCGCGCATCTCCCCCCGTGGCACCAGCCGCCACCGAGCGGTGGCGCTCGACGGGTGACCCTGCCGCTTCGCTCTGCCCTTCCGGAGCTTCGTTGTGCCGCCAGTGTGGCACTGAGGTGTGACACACAGGCTTGTGGGAGGCCAGCAACCTGCTGTTACCGACGATATGGGCCGCCCCAGGTGACGAAACACAGTCGGTTCGGCGGCCCCCGTCGTGATCCATGCGCTCGCGTCAGCGACGACACTCAGGGGCGGAAACGTGGCCACTCCTGTGCGGGTGCACTCCTGCCCAACTTGTCCACGTGCCAATTTCCGTGTTCGATCCCACGCCCGCTTGAGGTCCGTGGGAGGAAAGGGTCAAGAGTGGAACGGCGGCCAGCTACCTCGTCTTGAATTCGACCTTGCCTGCGCTCATCCGAAAACTGCCACTGGAGTACAGCATCGGACGGGCCTCCACGTGATTCCCGCTGTACTTCTCAACATGCCGAATCTCAATGCCGCCAGGGGCGGTGAAGTCGATCAACGCAATGGCGACCCAGTAAGACAGGTTGCGATTATTGAACAGCGGTACTGTGACAGTCGAGCCCCGCCCATCGGTTACAACTGCCCGAGCACCGTACGACTTGAACGAGCCGACACCATTCTCAACCGCGCTGTACGCGCAGATGAGCACATATCCCTGCAGGTCAGGACGCCGGATCGTGATCGTCTCCCGCCCCGGCCTCCGGGAATCGCCATCAAGAGCGATGAATGGCGCAGCCGTGAGCGATCCCAAATTCCGGTAATAAATCACCTGTTCGGATTTGCTCGGCTTGGCGCCCTTGGGCGTCACCAGACTTCGAGGAACATGCAACGCGTAGAGATCCAGATCCGCCCCGGCCCTCCGTCTGGCATCACTGCCTCCGTTCCATTCGAGCATGGCTGTTACGGCGAGGCTTGGATCTTCCTTTCGCATGTTGATCGTTGCCTGGCCACCTTTGGTGAGCACAACCCTTCCCAGAGGACCCGGCGGGGGCAGCGGCGCCATCGGCGGCCGTTGCGGTGCAGCGGACGGAACGGTAAGGGCGCGAACCGGCTGGGCACTTGTCGCATGTCGCGACGGGCTCGGCGACTCAGGGGGCCTTGCGGCCGCAGCGGCCGAGACGGGGCCAGGGTCGTCGACTACGATCCCGAAATCCCTGGCCAGACCCGCCAACCCAGTGTCCCAGCCCTGGCCCACGGCACGAACCTTCCAGGAGCCGGCACGGCGGTAGAACTCGACGACAACCGCGACCGTCTCCTGGTTTGCGAGGGGCGGTGGGGCGAACATAATGCGGCCATCTCCGCAGTCGACCACCGCGCGCGGGGTACTGCTCGCATCGAAGTGCGGAGCCGAACATTGTGGGTCAATGCTGGCTACCACAGCGATTCGATCAACTGAACCGGGTACCGCAGCCAGGTCCGCAGCGATGGTTTGACCTGCAAGGCTCACACCGTCCTGAGAGCGGTGGTTGTAGAAGACCAGGTCCTCATCTGTCCGCACTTTGCCATCCTGGGCCAAGAGAACAGCTGAGACATCAATGCCCGTCGTCGGCGTAGTGACGGTGACTTGGCAGGTGTTGCCCAGCAAGGGAGCATTACCGCCCTTGGTGAGGTTCGTGATCATTCGTGGCCTCCCGGAGTGCTTCACCCATGGTGGTCCGTTGAGTCGGTTCGCGCCGGGAAACGGCTGATGTTCCGCGGTTGAATCCACGTCCCGAGTGGCAGCCGGTGGCGGTGGGTCTGAGGGCCGTTGCGGCTGTGCCGCGGGCGTGGCCCGTAAGGGTCCGGAGGGGGTAGGGCCTCAGGGCCGTCCCGTATAAGCACGTGACCTGTGGGTTTGCCGGACGGTACGGTCGCTGGGTGGAGCCGAAGCGACCGAACAAGTGCCCATTGCACGGGGCCGGGGTGCGTCCTGGTCATCTGGTCGGGCGGCGTCTCGAACGAGTGCTTGCGTCGTGGCACTTGTATGGCGCGGAGCCCCGGACAGGCCCGCTTGATGTGTGGCTGATCGACGGCGAGGAGGCTGCCATCGGTCCCCATTGAGGGATACGACATGGCGGAGTCCGGCCGCGTTGAGGTGGCGCCCATTCACCGCGAGGCCCCGTTCGCAGACCATCTCGGCGAGACGGTCTTGGCGGTATACGAGGAGGCGGACCCGGACACCGGCCGGCTCGCGCTTGAGCTCACCTTCGAGTCCGGCCGTGTCCGGTGCGAGACCTGGTCCGGGGATCTGCGACTGTCCAGCAAGTGATCAGTGCACCACTACCGGCGGAAGTGTGAGAATCACGCAGAGACGGCGTACACCGCGCCATGGTCGGCATCGCACGAATGCACAACCTCCTCCTCGCCGGGTGAGCCGTCCGCCTGGAAGGGGCACTCGTGGCCCACCCTGCCAAAGATCCTTTACGGGACAGCCCTCAGGAGGCGTCCACCACGGCAGGGGCCACCTACAGTCGGAGTATGCGCATCGTCTCCCTGCTCCCGGCCGCGACCGACATCGTGGCCGAACTCGGCCTGGCCGCGCAGTTGGCCGGGCGGACACACGAGTGCGACTGGCCGCCGGAGGCCGTCGCATCCGTGCCCGTCGTCACCGGTGCCGCCTTCGCGCCGGACGACCTGAGCAGCAGGGAGATCTCGGACGCCGTCGGAGGCGCCGCTCACTCCGGTTCCTCCCTCTACACCCTGGACACCGAGGCGTTGGCGGCCGCCGAACCCGATGTCGTTCTCACCCAGGACCTCTGCGAGGTGTGTGCCGTCTCCTACCAGCGGGTGAGCCAGGCGGTACGCGTCATGGACACCGGCACCCGGGTTCTGAGCCTGGAACCACGGACCCTGGACGACGTGCTGGACTGCATGGTCACGGTCGGCGATGTGCTCGGCGTCCGCGACCGGGCCGAAAGACGCCGGGCCGAACTTCGGCACCGCCTGGACCGGGTGTCCCGTCTGACAGCCGGTCGGCCGCGCCCTCGTGTCGTGGCGATCGAGTGGCTCGATCCCCTGTGGCCGGCGGGCCACTGGGTGCCGGAGCAGATCGGCCGCGCCGGGGGCGAGGCCCTGCTGGCCGCACCCGGTGAGCACACCAAGCCCATGACCTGGGAAGCGGTCGTCTCGGCGCGCCCCGATGTCGTCCTGGTCCTGCCGTGCGGCTTCTCGCCTGAGCGGACGCTGCGCGAACGAGAAGCCCTGACCGCGCTGCCGGGCTGGGCGGATCTGCCCGCCGCCCGGGCCGGCAGGGTGTGGGTCCTGGACGGCCCGGCCTACTTCAACCGCCCCGGCCCTCGCGTGGTGCGCGGCGCGGAGGTGCTCGCCCATGTACTGCACGACGTGCAGGCCGGGGAGGCGGTGACGTCGGCGGAGGCGCGGCCGTTCTGACAATCGTTCAGGCGCGAGCGGCCTCGTCCCCGCCTGCGACGGCCAGTGGGTGTCTGCCCGGCAGACGTGCCCACGAGTCCGAGTGCCTGCACGCTGCACGCTGCACGCTGCACGCGCAACGCGGCGGGGTGCCCCGCCGCTCCGGGGAAGCCCCCGTCCTCCATCTGCTGCTGCGCGATCCGCGCGATGCCCTCGTCCACGTCCGCATCGCCGTCGCGTTCCCCGATTGCTGGTAACACTCAGGGGCCGGCCTAGTACTGCAACGGTCTTTGTCGTGACGGGTGGGCAGCTTCGGGTGGTGTGTGACCGCGTCGTTTGTAGTGGCTGATTCGGGCTTGGTGTTGT
>NZ_JBIVLI010000041.1:0-50684 GCF_044751205.1 Streptomyces sp. NPDC088732 | reverse complement strand
ACCGTCACCCGCCTCATGGTCGACACCTGCTGCACCGCCCTGGAGAAGGCCGACCTCGTCTGACCAGCGGCTGCCGTCCGGCACCCACCGCTCCCGCACACCGAGGGCGCCCGTCACCACGACGGGCGCCCTCGGCGCGTACGGCCTCACCGCGCGCGCACGGCCTCGTAGAGGAAGCAGCCGTACTCCACGGCCCGTACGTGCACCAGCGCGACCCGCGGGTCGGCGAAGCGGGTGGCGAGCACGGCCTCGGCGGCGCCGGCCGCGGCCTCCTCCGCGCTGAGCAGCACCAGGCGGCCGCCCAGGATGCGGCCGTTGCCGTCGTACGAGCGCAGGACCCGGTGTTCGCCGTGGAGGCCGAGAGCCTGGGCGTGCCCGGTGCCCGCGGGCGGCCCGGGGCAGTCCGCGGCACGGGCGTGGACGAAGACCGGGCCGGTCTCGTCGTACGGGCCGGGCCGCGCGCCGGTCGCGGCCGCCCAGCGGCGCAACGGGGCGTACGCGACCAGGGCGACGCGTTCACCGGGAGCGCTGCGGCGCAGGCAGCAGCGCAGCGGGGCGCCGCCCTCGCCGTCCACCGCGGGCTCGGGCGTCAGCCCCGCGTCGTCGGTGCGGCGCAGCCGCTCCAGGACGGCCGGGTCGATGGCGCGAACGGAGAAGAAGGGGGAGCTGTACGTCGGGTGCACCGTGTATGCCGTGGTCATGCCCCCAGCCTCGCCGCGACGGGCCGCCCGGTCCGGCGGGATACGGACACCGTGTTCGGCCGTCCGCCCGCAACCCGATCCCACGCACCGTCAGATCGCTTGCGGAGAAAGGGGTTTCCCTGTCGCGCGGGGTTCGCCCGGAGCACGCGGGGGTGACCAACCGGGGGTTCACTCGTTCAACGGAACGTGACTTCTCAACAAGCGACCGCCTCCCGGACCCGGCGCGGCACTCCCGTGATCGTGGACGTCGAGGAGGCCGAGGCCGCGCTCGTCGAGAACTACCCGCACCTGGTCCGGCTGGCGTATCTGATCCTGCCCGCGGGGCTCGGCAGGCACCGCCGGGTCATGACCGCGCACTCCCTGGTGCAGCGCACCCTGCCGAGATCCGCGAGCGAGCCCGACCCCGCGTCCCTGAGCGTCCCGGGGCCGCGCGGCCCGGTGGACCGGTCCTACGCGCTGATGCGGCAGGAAGTGCTCTGCGCCGCGCTGGCCTTCGAGCAGGAGGAGGGTGCGCGCGGCTGGCTGCGGAAGACGGCGACGGGCGTCCTGCCGCCGCACGTCTGGGGCCTGCGGCTGCACCCGAAGGCCGGCGGGACGGACGAGGCGGCGCTGGACCGGGCGCTGGCCGGGCTCGACGCCCCGGCGCGGGCGGCGTACGCGCTCCTGGAGCTGGAGAACCTGCGCCGCTCCGACGGCCGCGAGGTGCGCAAGCTGCTCGCCGCCGCCGACGCGCCCGACCCCCGCGGCGCGCTCAAGTCCGCGGAGGCGGTCCCGTACGGACTGCTCGGCGCGGGCGGGTTCGACCCCTGCACGGTGCAGGCCCGGCCGACGGATCTGCTGCGCAGGCGCCAGCACGGCCGGGCCGCGCTGATCACGGCCGCCGCGGTGGCCGTCACGGCGGCCCTGGTCGCCGTGCTGGGCGGCGGGCCCGAGCCGTACTCCGCGGGCGGCCCCCCGAACGCGTACGGCGCGAGTCTCCTGGACCCGGCGCGGCTGGTCCGGGTCGACGGCGCCGTGTGGAAGCGCGCCTCCCGGGTGGACTTCACCGTCTGGCCCGCCCGCGGCGGCCGGGTCAAGGACGCGAAGCTGCTGGGCCGGGCGCTCGAGGTGTGGGCGCACCCCGGCGAGCGGGTCGCGGTCTCGGCCACCAAGGGCACCACCGAGGGCCTGCCCGCGCAGCCCCCGCAACTGCTGTACGCGGGCGACGTGGACGCCGCGAGCGTGGTGCTGATGTACGACGGCCTGCGGCTCGTGCGCTACGCGGAGCCCCGCGACGGCAAGGGCCAGGCGGCCCTGGACTTCACGCGGGTGGACGGCGCCGACGTCTCGACGGCCGCCGTCGTGGTGGGCCGGATCGACGGCAACACGCGTTTCCTGGCCGCCCCTTGGGTGACCGGGACGGCGTCCCGCGACCTGCTCGGGCCGGACCGGCCCGCGCAGAAGCTGCGCCTGGCGGCGGACGGGGTGACCGACCCCGTGCGGATGCCGGGCGCGGAGAGCGACAGCGCCTCGGCCGGTGCGAAGGGGCCGTGCGGCACCGCGTGGCCGGCCCTGGAGTTCCGGGCGGCGGACGGCGTGGGCCCGGGCAAGCCGATCCTCCTCACCGACCTGGGCGACCTCGTACCGGTGCACCTGACGTACCAGCCGGCCGGCAGCGCCGTCCCGGGCGAGGCCGCCGGCAAGGACGCCCTGGCGAGCTGGGCGCGCACGGTCTGCCACCTCGGCGCGATGCGGGGGCTGGGCGTGCGCACGGTCAACGCCTGGCAGTACGCCGAGCAGCCGCTGCCCGAGAACAACGGCCGGGCCGCCTGGGTGTGCACCCGCGCCGACACCTGGACGGGCACGGACGGGCGGACCCTCGCGCTGTTCCTGCCGCCGGTCACCGAGCCGACCAGCCCGGGCGCGCCGGTGGGCCAGAGCACGAAGGACACCGGGGCGTGCGGCCGGTCGGTGCCGCAGGTGCTGGCCGGGGTGCTGTGGAAGTCCACGGCCGGGCACTGGTACCTGCTGGCGGCGGGCAGCCCCGACGTGGAGCGGATCACCGCCACCGGCGGCGTGACCGGTTCCGCCGACGGCCCCGCGATGGCGGTGCGTGCCGAGCAGGGCGCCCGGGCGGAGCTGTCCGCGGTGCTCGACTCGGGCACCAGGATCAGCACGCTGCGCTGAACCGTCCGGGCCGCCCGGCCGGTGGCCGTCCACGCCACCGGCCGGGCGGCCCGGCCCCGTCCCGGGTCCGCGGACAGGTCGGCGGACGGGTCGGCGACAATGGCGGCATGGACCCTCTCGGCTTCCGGCTCGCGGAGCACTCCGACGCCGCCCTGCTCGTACGTCTCAGGGACGGCGCCGCGCGCTGGATGCAGGAGCGGGGCATCGACCAGTGGAAGCCCGGCGAGATGGGCGAGGACCACTTCCGGGCCCGCATGGCCGAGGGCGAGGTGTGGCTCGCCGAGGACCGCGGCCGGGTCGTCGGCGGCTGGGAACTGTGGTGGGCGGACGAGCCCGCCTGGGGCGTGCGGCCGCCGGACGCCGGCTATGTGCACCGGCTGATGGTGGACCGCGGGACGGCCCCGCGCGGCGCCGGCGCGGCGATGCTGGCCGAGGCGGAACGCCGTATCGCCGCGGAGGGACGCCGCTGGGCCCGGCTGGACTGCGTGGCCGGCAACCCGCGGCTGCGCGGCTGGTACGAGGCGGCCGGCTACACCGTCGTCGGGGAGCAGCCCCGCAAGCAGGGCGGCAGGGGCAGCCCGTACGCGGTGACGCTGCTGGAGAAGGCGCTCTAGCACAGCGGAGCGGCCCGCCCCCGGAGGTCCGGGGGCGGGCCGCTCCACCGCTGGGCGTGACAGGGCTCGCGGATCAGGGCTGTGCGCGACGGGCCCGGTCGTACGCCGCGTCGGCCGCACGCCGGATCTCCTCGCGGTCCCGCAGGACCGCCTCCATCTCCTCGTCCACGCCGGGGCCCGGGCCGGACCCGCGCCGCGTCAGCCGGTCGTGGAGGTAGCGGCAGGCCGCGTCCTCGCTGTCGAAGCGCCGGTGCGGGTCGTAAACGCCGCGTTCCCAGTTGCCGACCACCCAGGCGTCGTCCTCCTGCCGGAGGTAGGAGAAGTCCGGGGGCCGCACGTCGAACTCGTGGAAGCCGGGGATCTCGTACAGGCCGCCGGGCACCCCCTCGGAGGCGAGCGCCTCGCACAGCTCACGCCGGTCCATGGGCGCGGTCCCGTCAGTTCAGCCGGACGAGATCGCCGTTGGCGATGTGGTTGGCCACGCTGTCGCCGTTGTCCAGCACGTACTGGAGCCCGTTGCCCGGCTGGCCGTAGAAGGGCGCGACGAGCCCCGCGCGGACCTCGAAGCGATGCACGACCTTGTACAGGTGGTAGTTGAAGGGGTAGCCCGCGTCGAAGGTGTTGAGGTTCGACGGCGCGATGGAGCGCTGCGCGTACGGCGAGCCGGCCGGCGCGAGGAACCTGCCGCCCTCGCCGCCGAAGCGGTCGATCTTCTGTCCGACGCTGAGGTTGAGGGTCGTGGTGGGGGCGTCCGGGAGGAAACCGTCGTCGACCGGGAACCGGTACCTGCCCGCCGCGGAGTCGTACCAGGTCGACAGGAATCCGTTGGCGTTCTGGCCGTCGAGGCGGCGGTAGCCGGTCAGCATCGCGCCGATCAGGCCCTTGCGGGGCAGGACGCGCGGGCCGAGCCGCGGATCGCCGCAGAAGAACGTCGGGACGGTGAAGGTGGCACCGACGCAGATGCGGGGGGTGTGCGGGCCTGCGGTGAAAGGCCGGCCGGGACCCACCAGAGGGGCCGCCGCCGGAGCCGCGGCAGGGCGCACGGAAGGCGCCGGACGGACGGAGGGGGCCGGGGCGTGCGAGCCCGGGCCCCGGTCGTCGGCCTGCGAGGGCGCGACCGTGCCGACAAGGGTGCTGACAACCAGGACGAGCAGAGCAGGAAGAGTGGTGAGCGATATTCGCTGGCGCCGCTTCAAGGGTCCTCCATGGGACGACGGGAACCGGGCATTCGGGAGCCTCGGTCACCCTGGGTCACCGAGGCCGCGCGAATACGTACCCCGCCCCGCCCCGCCCGCCGGACCGGCGCGCCGTGAATTCATCCGGATGGGCCCGCACTTCGCCCGTACGCAGCACCGCCCGGCCGGGGCACCCCCTCGGGGGAGCTCCGGCCGGGCGGTGACGGAGTGTCGCGTTACCGGTGGACGTACACCGCGACGGTCCGCGCCGGGACCGTGAAGGTGCCCGAGGCGCGGTCGTAGGCGGAGTGCCTGACCACCGGGTCGGAGCCCGCGGCCTGGACCGGGTGGAGGGCCCAGCCCGTGCCGGCGAGGGCGGTGACGCGCTGCTCCTGGGCCTGCGGGGTGGCGTTGAGGACCACGACCAGGTCGCCGAGCCTCATGGTGATGACGCCCGGGGTCTCGTCCTTGCCGGACAGCGGGAAGGAGAGCCGGTCCCGCACCTGCGCGGCCGTGCTGAGCCCGAAGTCGGGCTCGGTGGAGCGGATGCGCAGCAGGTCCTGGTACGCGGCCGAGGCCGAAGTGATCTGCTCGCAGCCGGCCTTGAGGGTGTCCGCGGCCAGCAGCGGCCTGGCGTAGGGCCACTTGGACTCGTTGTCGGCCTTCGGGGGCAGGCCGCGTCCGAAGCCGTTGCCGGCCCGGCAGTCCCAGTGGACGGCGTTGAACCAGTCACCGGAGTCGTAGGAGTTGCGGTCCAGGGACTTGGAGCGCAGCAGGTCGGAGCCGGCCTGGTAGAGGGCCGGGCCCTGGGAGAGGGCGGGGACGGCCTCGGCGAGCACCTGCATGCGGGCCCGGTCGGCGGGCGAGGTGTCCTTCGGCAGCTTGAAGGCGAGCGCGTCGAAGAGGGCCTCGTTGTCGTGGGCGTCCACGTAGGCGAGCGCGTCGCCGGGGGCGTCCGCGTAACCGGCGGGCGAGCCGTTGTAGTCGACCTCGGCGCCGGTGACCTCCTTGCCGCCGCTGTCGGTGAAGGAGAAGGACTTCAGGTTGCCGGTCAGGCCGACTTTGATGAGGTCCTGGTAGTGCAGCAGACGGGCCTTCTGCTCGGCCTGCGTGCCGTTGGCGGCGGAGCCGTTGGGGTCGGTGAACAGGCCCGAGGCGAAGCCCTGGACGCCGGGGTCGGCGTCGAAGGGGCCGCCGCCGCGGACCGCGTCGCGGGCCCGGTCGGAGAAGGTGGCGACGCCGGTGCCGGCCATGTTCTTCTGGGTGGCCTGCACAAAGCGGGCGTCGTCGGCGACCTCGCCGAAGTTCCAGCCCTCGCCGTAGAGGATGATCTTCCTTCCGTCGACGCCGTCCTTGGCGGGGGTCAGCGCGTCCAGCGCCTTGCGGACGGCGAGGATGTTGGCCTTGGGGTGGTGGCCCATGAGGTCGAAGCGGAAGCCGTCGACCTTGTACTCCCTGGCCCAGGTGACGATCGAGTCCACCACGAGCTTGCCCATCATCGCGTTCTCGGGCGCGGTGTTGGAGCAGCAGGTGGAGTTCGCGACGGTGCCGTCGTCCAGGAGACGCTGGTAGTAGCCGGGCACGATCCGGTCGAGGACGGACGTGTCGTCCTGGCCGCTCGCGGCGGTGTGGTTGTAGACCACGTCCATGACGACGCGCAGGCCGGAGGTGTTGAGGCTCTGCACCATCCTCCGGAACTCCACCGTGCGCCGGGTGCCGTCCGGGTCGGTGGCGTACGAGCCCTCGGGGACGGTGTAGTGGAAGGGGTCGTAGCCCCAGTTGTAGGCGTCCTCGGCGGCGACGGCCGCCACGCACTCCTGCTGCTTCTCGGAGTCGGCCGGGTAGGCGGCGAGGTCGCAGTCGACCGTGGACCGGTCGGCGTCCTTCTCGGCCACGGTGGCGAAGTCGAAGGCGGGCAGGAGGTGGACGTAGGAGACACCCGCCTTCGCCAGCGCCCGCAGGTGTGCCATGCCGGCGGAGCCGGTGTCGGTAAAGGCGGTGTACTTGCCCCGGTCCGCGGCGGGGACGGAGGTGTCCTCGGCGGAGAAGTCCCGGATGTGGAGCTCCTGGATCTGGGCGTTGTTCAGGCCGACCGCCTCGGGCTTGGCCAGGTGCGACCAGCCGCTGGGGGCGAGCGCCTTGTCGTCGAGGTCGACGACGAGGCTCTGCTCGGAGTCGGCGGTCAGGGCCACGGAGTAGGGGTCGGTGACGGTGTTGGTGACGACCTTCTGGACGCTGGGCGCCCAGACCTTCACGGCGTACCGGTACGGCTTGCCGGTCCAGTTCCGCTCACCGGTCACGCTCCACACGCCGGTGGAGGCGTCGCGCCGCATCGGGACGGTGCGCCCGTCCAGGTCCAGGGCGACGGACTGGGCGGTGGGGGCCCACACCGACAGCGTGGGCCTGCCGCGGTCGAAGACCGGGCCGAGCGCGGCCCTGGTCGCCTTCGCCGCGTACAGGTCGTCCAGGACGCCCTGGATCTGGACGCCGGTGGCGGACAGCAGCGCTCCATTGGCAAGGTGCTGGGTGGCGACGACCTGGCCGGTGAGGGCCGCGCGGACGCGGTCGCGGTCGCGCGGGTCGATCGTGAAGGCCGCGTAGTCCTTCAGGTGCGGGAAGCGGGCCTTCTGGGCGTCGGTCAGGCCGCCCGGGACGCGGTGGAGGCGCAGCCAGTGGCCCTCACCCGTCAGCACGCCGTCCTTGACGGCGAGGCCGCCGTCCGGGGCGTAGACCAGCTGCTGGCTGGCGGCGCCGTCGCCGGTCTTCCAGGCGACGGTGTCCGCGTCGATCCACTGCGCCTTGGCCGTGGAGAGGTCGAGGTCGGCGGAGGAACCGGACGTGGTCGGCAGCAGGTACTTCTCGGTGCCGTTCAGGAGCCACACCTCGTGTCCGTAGGTGGCGAGGTCGAGCGACTGGTCGGCGGGCAGGTCCTTGGTGTCGCCCTTGTGCAGGATGTAACTCAGCGACGTGGCGCCCGCGGCGAGCGGCACCTCGAAGACGGCGCCGAAGGCGTCGGTCCGCACCGGCTGCAACGGGGCGGTCCAGTCGGTGGGGTTGGCGGCGCCGGTCCAGGTGTGCAGGCCCCAGCCGCTGTAGTCTCCATCGGCCCGGTGGTAGTGGAGGACCGCTTTCGAACGGTCTTGTCCCGGCTCGGTGCCGGAGGGGGCCTGGGTGGCGACGGCCTCCTTGCCCTGCTCGACCCAGATCTCGCCGGTCCTGGTGACGTCGATGAAGCGGTCGGAGCCGACGTCCTTGGTGCCGTCCTTGTCGATGACGAGGTAACCGACGCTGGAGGCACCCGGCTTGAGCTTCACATAGGCGAAGGCGCCGTAGGCGTCGCGGCCGATGAAGTCGTGCCCCGCGGGCCACGTGGTGCCCTCGCCTTCGGCGATGTCGCCCCAGGCGTACAGCCGCCAGTCGGTGTAGTCGTTGTCGGTGCGCTTGTAGTGGACGATCGCGTAGTCGCGGCTGCTCGCCACCGGGGGCTGCGGCGGGACCGGGGTGCCGCTGGTGGACTCGGCGGTGGCGCTCGCGGTGCGGCCGGCGGAATCGATCACGACCGCCTTGTACCGCAGCGCGGTCCCGGGCGTCACGTCGTCACCGACCGTCTGGGTGACCTTGTACGGCGCGTGGTCCGCGGAGCCGAGCACCTTCCAGGGCCCGTTGCCGGTCTGCGCGGCGAAGACGACCCGGTTCAGCTGCCCGCCCTGGACGCCGGCCGACAGTTCGACGGTGCCGGTGGCGCCCGCCGCGGGGGCTTCGAGGGTGAGGGACGGCCTGGTGGCGGGGGCGCCGAGCGGCTTCGCCGCCTTCCAGACCACGGCGGACAGGGCCGGGACGGTGACGGCGATCCTGGTGTCTGCCCCGCTGCGCACCGAGCCCTCGGTACCGTAGAGCGCGGTGAAGGCGGTGTTCGCGGAGCCGGTGGGCACCTCCGCGGTCCGCTCCCCCGTCGCGTTGTTGACGGCGACGACGTACTCGGTGCGGGTCCTGGGGTCCGTGCGCGAGAAGGCGTAGATCCCGGCGCCGTCGGCGGCGTAGCGCTCGGTCTGGACGCCGTCGGCGAGGGCCGGATCGGTTCTGCGCAGCGCGGCGAGCCTCGCGATCGCCCGGTAGAGCGGGGCGCCGGTGTCGTAGGCGTCGCTCGCGTGGGTGCGGTCGGTGCCGAGTTCGTCGTCGTCGAGGTAGTCGGCGACCTTCGAGGCGAACATCGTCTGGCGGGCGTCCTTGTCGCCGCCGGCGCCGGTGAAGCCCTGTTCGTCACCGTAGTAGACGACGGGGTTGCCGCGCGTGAGGAACATCAGCTCGTTGGCGAGCCGGTCGCGGCGCAGGAGTTCGGCGTCGCCGGCCTGCGGGTTGTCCTGCTCCAGGAATGTGCCGATGCGGCCCATGTCGTGGTTGCCGAGGAAGGTGACCTGCTCGTACGCGTTGGCCTTGTCGGTCGTGTAGCGGTAGTCGTCGCCGAGGACCGAGGCGAGCCTGCCCGCGGAGCCGCCCTGGGAGGCGTACTGGCGGACGGCGTCCTGGAAGGGGAAGTCGAGCGTGGAGTCCAGGCGCCCCTGCGTGACGTACGGGGAGGTGATGGCGGTGTCGGCGGAGTAGACCTCGCCGAACATGAAGAAGTCCTTGCGGCCGTGCCGGGCGGCGTACGCGTCGAGGGCGGTGGCCCACTGGGTCCAGAACGGCAGGTCGACGTGCTTGACGGTGTCGATGCGGAAGCCGTCGACGGCGAAGTCGCGGACCCACTTCTCGTAGATCTCCTCCATGCCCTTCACGACCTCGGGGCGCTCGGTCCACAGGTCGTCCAGGCCGGAGAAGTCGCCCTGGTCGGCGCTCTCGCCGGCGAAGGTGGAGTCGCCCCGGTTGTGGTACATCGCCGGGTCGTTGAGCCAGGCCGGGACCTTGGCGTCCGAGGTGACGACGGGGGTCCGGGGGAAGGAGTCGCGGTCGACGGCGGGGAAGCCCTTGCCGCCCTTCGCGTAGTCGGCGTCGTCGAAGGGCACGCCGTCCTTCGTCAGGTAGGGGAACGCGCCCTTGGAGAGGTAGCCGTAGGACTTCTCGTCGTAGTCGACGACGTCGGCGGTGTGGTTGGTGATGACGTCGAAGAAGACCTTCATGCCCTTGGCGTGGGCCTTGGAGATCAGCGTCTTGAGGTCGGCGTTGGTGCCGAAGTGGGGGTCGACCTGGGTGAAGTCGGTGATCCAGTAGCCGTGGTAGCCGGCCGAGGCCTGGTCCCCCGTGCCCTGCACGGGCCGGTTCTTGAAGATCGGCGCCATCCATATCGCGGTGGTGCCGAGGCCCTTGATGTAGTCGAGGCGCCGGGTCAGGCCCTTGAGGTCGCCGCCCTGGTAGAAGCCCTTGTCGGTGGGGTCGTAGCCGGTGCTGAGCCGGGTGCCGGTCAGGCCGCCCCTGTCGTTGGAGGGGTCGCCATTGGCGAAACGATCCGGCAGGACGAAGTAGAACTGCTCGCGCGTCAGGTCGTGACGGGCGGGCTGTACGGCGAGCACGGCATCGGACGGCGGGGCGGGCGGGGCGGCCGCCGACGCGGCGGGGGCCGAGGCGGGAACGGCGAGGGCGGCGGCGAGGGCCGCCACCGCGACGGCTGCGGCTCCGCGTCTGCGCGCGCGGGGACGCGCGGCGGACGCGGGCAGCCCGGTGGGCTGGGCCACGGGGGTTCTCCTTGCGGAATCCGTGTGCGGACGGTTGTACCTCTGGGAGCCCACGCGCCATGAGCCGTGGCCCGGCGGCAGTGCCGGACCGTGAGCGGGACCGTACCTCTTGCGCGGGTCTTACAGCAAGATGTCGCAAGGATTTCCAACCGGGTCGCGCCCTGCCCCTGCGACCCGCCCGACCCCTTCTCGCCACACGAGTTCTGACGAACCGTCACCGAACACTATGAACGCAAACGCGATGTCCCTGGACCGCCGGCCCGCGGTCGCCGAGCATCGGTGCGCCGCGCGACGAGGCGCGGGAAGACCGAAGGGAGACGACGAGATGCTCGGGCTTTTCTCTCGCCGCACACGCTCCGCGGTGCCGCCGGCCGGGGGCCGGTCCGCGGGACGCCGCGTCGCCGCGGTGGCCGGCGGCCTCGCCGCGATCCTCGCCGCCGGCACGGCCGGACCCCTCCCGGCCGCCGCGACGGACGGCCCCGCCCCCGCGCAGTGCCCGGCGAACCTGGCGGCGGAGGCCACCTGCTACCGGGGCCAGGACGCGAGCGGCGCCTTCTACGCGATGGCCGTCCCGCACGACTGGAACGGCTCGCTGGTCGTGCACGCCCACGGCGGCCCCGACCTCGGCGACACCTCCGACCCCGAGCGCAGCACCGGGGACCTGGAGCGCTGGTCGGTGATGGTCAAGGAGGGCTACGCCTGGGCGGGTTCGTCGTACCGCCGCGGCGGCTACGGCACGCGGATGGCCGCCGCGGACACCGAGAACGTGCGCCGGCTGTTCGTGAAGCGCTTCGGCACCCCGCGCCGGACCTTCGTCCACGGCCAGTCCTGGGGCGGCGACGTGGCGGCCAAGGTCGCCGAGATCTACGGCACCGGCAGGCACGCGCCCTACGACGGCGTCCTGCTCACCAGCGGTGTCCTCGGCGGCGGTTCGCGCGGCTACGACTACCGGGTGGACCTGCGCGTGGTCTACCAGTACTACTGCCGGAACCACCCGCGTCCCACGGAGCCCCAGTACCCCCTGTGGACGGGGCTGCGCGCGGACTCGACGATGACGGCCACGGGTCTGCGCTCCAGGCTCCAGGAGTGCACCGGTTACGCGTCGCCGCCGCAGGAGCGCACGCCGCTCCAGCAGCGGAACCTGGACGACATCCTCGCGGTGACGCGCGTCCCCGAGCGGACGCTGGAGTCGCACCTGCGCTTCGCGACCTTCACCTTCCGCGACATCGTCGTCAACCGGCTGGGCGGCCGCAATCCGTTCGACAACACGACCGTGCGGTACCGCGGTTCGCACGACGACGCCGCCCTCAACGCGGGCGTGGAGCGCTTCGCCGCGGACCCGTCGGCCAAGCGGGACCTGTCCTTCGACAGCGACATCACCGGCGCCGTCTCCCTGCCCGTGCTCACGATGCACGCCATCGACGACCCCACGGCGTTCGTCGAGCACGAGGCGGCCTACCGGGCGTCGCTGGAGGGCGCGGCCCGCTCCCGCGGCGACCGGGGGCGGGTCCGTCTCGTGCAGACCTTCACCCGGGAGTCCGAGCACAGCGAACTGAGCTCCGCGGAGTACGCCGCCGCCCTCGACGCCCTCGCCGGCTGGGTGCGCACCGGCCGCACGCCCACACCGGCGTCGGTCGCGGCCTCCTGCCCGGCGTACGACGCCGGCTACGGCACCGGCTGCTTCTTCGCCCCGGACTGGTTCCCGCGCCCGTACGCCACCCGCGTCTACCCGCGGCCGGGCGGTACGCACTGGCCGGCGCTGTCCGCGGCACGGGAGCGGGTGCTCAGCCGGCTGCCGGGCGTGGGCATCGCGCCCTGAGCGGCGCGCCCCGGGCGGCGCCGCCCGCCTCCCACCTGCAGAATCTTGCAGAAAGTTTCTGCAGGGGCCTTCCGTCCCGCCGGGAAGCGCTGTTACGTTCCTCATCGTCCCGGTCCGGCCGGCCGGGGGTCCGCGCCTGACGGCGGCCCCACGCGCCCGGCCGGCCGGACCGGGGACGTACGGACAAAGGCCGTTCCTGACGCCGGGCCCGGCGTCAGGAGCGGCGGCCGCCGCCGGGCGCCTGGCCCGTGGAGCCGCGCACGACGAGCTCCGTCTGGAAGACGAACTCCGAACGCTGCACCGGATTGCCGCCGATCTCCTCCAGCAGCGCGTTCACGGCGGCCGCCCCCATCGCCTCGACCGGCTGCCGGACCGTGGTCAGCGGCGGGTCGGTGAAGGCGATCAGCGGCGAGTCGTCGTAGCCGACGACCGAGACGTCCCCGGGGACCGTCAGCCCCCGCTCCCGCGCCGCCCGCACGGCCCCCAGCGCCATCAGGTCGCTGCCGCACACGATGCCCGTGCAGCCCCGGTCCAGCAGCGCGCCGGCGGCCGCGTGACCGCCCTCGACGGAGAAGAGCGTGTGCTGCACGCAGCCCGCCGCCTCCTCCTTGTCCAGGCCCAGGAAGTCGCCCAGCGCCTCCACGAAGCCGTCGACCTTGCGGTGCACCGGCACATACCGGTTGGGCCCGACGGCCAGCCCGATCCGCTGGTGGCCGAGGTCCACCAGGTGCTGCACGGCGATCCGCGCCGAGGCGCGCTCGTCCGGCGAGATGTACGGGCCCGCGATGGCCGGGTTGTAACCGTTGACGAGCACATAGGGCACGCCCTGGCCGAGGAGCCGGGCATAGCGCTCGGGGTCGGCGGTGACATCGGCGTGCAGGCCGGACAGGAAGACGATGCCGCGCACCCCGCGCTCCACGAGCGCCTCCACCAGTTCGTCCTCGGTGGAGCCGCCGGGGTGCTGGGTGCACAGCACCGCGGTGTAGCCGTAGCCGGTCAGGTTCTGCTCGATGACCTGGGCGAAGGCGGGAAAGATCGGGTTGTTGAGCTCGGGGGTGATCAGGCCGATCTGACCGGCGCTGCGCCGGCGCAGCCGCACCGGGCGCTCGTAACCGAGCACGTCGAGTGCGGCCAGCACCTTCTGCCGGGTGGCGGGGGCGACCCCCGCCTTCCCGTTCAGCACGCGGCTGGCGGTGGCCTCGCTGACCCCCGCCTGTGCCGCGATGTCGGCGAGGCGGGCCGTGGTGTTCACGATCCCCGAGCCTATGCGACCGCGGCGCACGTCAAACGGCCCACCAGACGGTCGTGTCGGACGGGAGGACGGCCCCGTCCGCCGTGACCTCGACGGGGGCGCTGCTCAGCAGCACCGTGCCCGGCGCCGGCAGGGTCACCGGGGCGCCCGTGGTGTTGACGGTGCAGACGAAGCCGGGGCGGCGGAAGACCAGCACGCCCCGCGGGGCGTCCTGCCAGTGCACCGACTCCCCCGCGCCGAGGCCCGGCAGTTCGCGGCGCAGCCGCAGGGCCGCGCGGTACAGCTCCAGCGTGGACGCCGGGTCCCCGGTCTGCGCCGCCACGCTCAGGCCGGCCCAGGAGGCGGGCTGCGGCAGCCAGCTGCCGCCGCTGCCGAAGCCGTACGAGCTGCCCTCCGCCGTCCACGGGATCGGCACCCGGCAGCCGTCGCGGAAGCCGTCCTGGCCGGCGGCGCGGAAGAACGCCGGGTCCTGGCGGACCTCGTCCGGCAGGTCGGTGACCTCGGGCAGGCCCAGCTCCTCGCCCTGGTAGACGTACGCGGAGCCGGGCAGCGCCAGCATCAGCAGGGAGGCGGCACGGGCGCGGCCCACGTCGTACGTCCGCTGGTCGGCGGAGAGCCGGGTGGCGTGGCGGACCACGTCGTGGTTGGACAGCACCCAGGTGGTGGGCGCGGCGACCGGGCGCATGGCGTCCAGCGAGCGGTCGATGACCTCGCGCAGCTCGGCGGCGTCCCACCGGGTGCCCAGGTACTGGAAGTTGAAGGCCTGGTGCAGTTCGTCGTGGCGGACGTAGTTGGCCGTGCGCTCCACGGTGGGCGTCCAGGCCTCGGCGACGGCGATGCGCTGCCCCTGGTACTCGTCGAGGATGCGCCGCCACGAGCGGTAGACCTCGTGCACGCCGTCCTGGTCGAAGAAGGGCAGGACATCGTTGCCAAGCAGCTTGAGCTGCTCGTGGGCGCCGATGTCGGGCAGGCCGTCGGCCTTCACCAGGCCGTGCGCGACGTCGATGCGGAAGCCGTCGACGCCCATGTCCAGCCAGAAGCGCAGGATCGAGCGGAACTCGTCCTGGACGGCCGGGTGCTCCCAGTTGAAGTCGGGCTGCTCGGGCGCGAACAGGTGCAGGAACCACTCGCCGTCGGCCGCGCGGGTCCAGGCCGGGCCGCCGAAGACCGACTCCCAGTCGTTGGGCGGCAGTTCGCCGTTCCCGCCCTTGCCGGCACGGAAGTGGTAGCGCTGCCGCAGCGGGGAGCCGGGGCCCTCGCGCAGCGCCTGCTTGAACCACTCGTGCTGGTCGGAGGAGTGGTTGGGGACCAGGTCGACGATGATCCGCAGGCCCAGCCGGTGGGCGTCGCGGATCAGCCCGTCGGCGTCGTGCAGGGTGCCGAACATCGGGTCGATGGCCCGGTAGTCGGCGACGTCGTAGCCGCCGTCGGCCTGCGGGGAGGCGTAGAAGGGGCTCAGCCAGACCGCGTCGACACCCAGGTCGCGCAGGTACGGAAGGCGCTCGCGGACGCCGGGGATGTCGCCCATGCCGTCGCCGTTCCCGTCGGCGAAACTCCGGGGGTAGACCTGGTAGATGACCGCGTCTCTCCACCAGTCCGTGGCGGCCACGGGCTGGTCGGAGGGGTGGGGGTGACGGGTGGAGTCCGCCAGGTACTGGGTCATGGTGATCCCTTGGAGGAGTGGAGGCGCGGTACGGCGAGGAAGGCGGGGCCGGGGTGCCCGGCCGGTCGGGCCGGGCACCCCGGGGCGTGCGGTCAGGACTTGGCGGCGCCGGCGGTGAGGCCGGTGACCAGGTGCTTCTGCACGAGGTAGAAGACGAAGCTGACGGGGATGGCGATGAGCACCGCGGTGGCGGCCATGTAGTTCCACTGCGCGTCGTGCTCGCTGACGAAGCTGCTCAGGCCCACGGCGAGGGTGTACTTGCCGTCGTCGAGCATGAAGGTGGTGGCGAAGGCGACCTCGCCCCAAGCGGTGAGGCAGGTGTAGAAGGCGGCCACCGCCAGGCCGGGCCGGGCCAGCGGCAGCACCAGCCGCCAGAAGGTGCCGAACGGGCTGAGCCCGTCGACGCGGCCGGCCTCGTCGATCTCGAAGGGGATCGTGTCGAAGTAGCCCTTGAGCATCCACGCGCAGTACGGCACGGCGGTGCTGCAGTAGACGAGGATCAGGCCGCCGTAGGTGTCGATCAGCCCCAGGTCCGAGAGGATCACGTACATCGGGACCATGAGCACGGCGACCGGGAACATCTGGGTGATCAGCAGCGCCCACATGAACTTCTTGTAGCCCGGGAAGCGCATGCGGGAGACCGCGTAGCCGGTGGTGGCCGCGATCAGTACGCCGATGAGGCAGGTGGCCCCCGCGACGATCAGGGTGTTGCCGAACCAGGTGAGGAAGCCCGTGTGCTGCAGGACGAAGGAGTAGTTGGAGAAGCCGGCCTTGTCCAGGATCCGGCCGGGGTGCAGGTAGTCGTCCTTGTCCGGGCCGAGGGAGAGGAAGACCAGCCAGCCGATCGGGAAGAGCGCGATCAGGCTGGCGCCGGACAGTACACCGTGCGACAGCACCGAGGCGGTCCGGCTGCGGCGGCCGCGGCGGTACCCGCCCGGGCGCCGCTTCCCCGGCGCGGCGCCCTGCGGCTCGCCGGAGGAATCGGGGCCGGGCCCCGGGATCGTGGTCTGGGTCGTGGTGCTCATGCTGATCCCCTCAGGCGGCGAGCTGGTCATGGCGGGCCAGCCAGCGGCGGTAGAAGGTGGTGAAGACGACCAGGATCGACAGCAGGAGCACGCCGTAGGCGGCGGACTGCGCGTAGTCGCGCGGCTGCTGGCCGAACCCGAGTTGGTAGGCCCAGGTCACGAGGATCTGCGCGTCCGGCGCGCCGCTGCCGAAGAGCAGGTAGATGATGGCGAACTGGTTGAACGTCCAGATAATGCCGAGCAGCACGACGGTGCTGCTGACCGAGCGCAGGCCGGGCAGGGTCACATTGCGGAAGCGCTGCCAGGCGTTCGCGCCGTCCATCTCGGCGGCCTCGTACAGCTCCGACGGAATCGACTGGAGACCGCCGAGGAGCGAGACCATCATGAAGGGCACGCCCACCCAGGTGTTGACCAGGATCGCGGCGATCTGCTGGAAGGTGCTGTCCTCCAGCCACTGCGGCTGCGGCAGGTGCAGGCCCCCCAGGACGGAGTTCACCACCCCGGAGTCGCCGAGCATGATCCGCCAGGAGAAGACGGTGACGAACGTCGGCACCGCCCAGGGCAGGATCAGCATCATCCGGTAGAAGGTGCGCCCGCGCAGCTTCTGGTTGAGCAGCAGCGCCAGGCCGAGGCCGAGGCCGTAGTGGAGGGCGACGCAGACCGCGGTCCAGATCACCGTCCAGATGAAGTGCGACCAGAAGCGGTCGTAGGAGGTCGGGCCCCAGAGGATGTCGGCGTAGTTGTGCAGGCCGATGAACTGGTAGGTGGCGTCGATGTGGTTGACGCCGATGGTGCGGGCCGAGTTCAGGCTGTTGGCGTCGGTGAGCGTGAGGTACATGCCCTGGACGAGCGGGTAGCCCACCAGGACGCCGAGCACGACGACCACCGGGGCGATCATCGCGTACGCGTACCAGTGCTTCTGGTAGGAGCGCTTGAGGCGCTCGATCGGACCGGGGCGCGATCCGCGCGTTTCGCGGGACTCGCGCACCGTGCCCGGGGCGGCGGCTGTCATCGTTGGGGCCTTCTCCACGGGGTGTCGTGCGGGGCTTCGTGCGGGGCGTCTTCCGGCGGAGGACAGCCGGTGGCCGCCGGCCCGCCCGGTTCGGGGGCGGGGCCGGCGGCCGCGGGGATCACTTGCTGTAGTCGGGCAGCAGCTTGGCCATCGCGACGGCCGCGTTGTCCAGGCCCTTGTCCAGCGGCTCCTTGCCGCCGGCGACCTTGGTCAGCTCGTCGCCGAGCGGACCCCACAACGAGCTGTACTCGGGCAGCTCGGGGCGCGGCTGGGCGGAGGACAGCACCGACTGGAAGCCCGCGACACCCGGGTCCGCGGTCACCTGCGCGGTGTAGGCGTCCGAGCGGGTCGGCAGCGTGGAGTTCTTCAGGGCGATGGTGGTCTGGCTCTTCGCCGAGGTCATGAAGTTCACGAACTTCAGCGCGGCTTCCTGGTGGGCCTTGTCCGAGCCGGCGTAGACGGCGAGGTTGTGGCCGCCGGTGGGGGCGCCGGCCGAACCGGCGGAGCCGGCCGGGACCGGGGCGATACCGAGGTTCGCCTTGTCGGCGAACGCGGAGCCCTTGTAGAAGTTGGTGATCTCCCACGGGCCCTGGATGATCGCGGCGACCTTGCCGTTGACGAAGGCGTCCTGGATGTGGGCGTAGGCGTCCGCGGTGGTGTCGGCCTTGTGCAGCCCGGCGCCGGAGAACATGCTCTGCCAGGTGGTGAGGCCCTTGACTGCGGCGTCACCGTTGACGGTGATCTTCTTGGCGGAGGTGTCGACCATGTCGGTGCCCTCGCCGTACAGGAACGGCTGGGCGTAGTAGGAGGCGGTGTTCAGCCAGAAGCCGTCGGCACCGGTCTTCGCCTTGATGGTCTTGGCGGCGGCCTTCAGGTCGTCCCAGGTCTTGGGGGCCTCGGCGATGCCGGCCTGCTGGAAGAGCTTCTTGTTGTAGACCAGCGCCAGGGTGTCGGTGGTGAAGGGGACACCGTAGGTCTTGCCGTCGAACTGGGCCTGCTTGAGCAGGGACGCCTGGAACTTGTCCTGGTCGGCGAGGGCCTCGGTGCCGTCCAGCGGCAGGAAGTAGCTCTTCTTGGCGAACGCGGGCGTCCAGCCGACCTCGGAGCGGAGCACATCGGGGGCGCCCTTGCTGCCGGCGGCGGTGTCGAACTTGTTCTGCGCCGCGTCGAAGGGGACGTTGACGTACTTGACCTTGATCTTCGAGTTCGCCTTCTCGAAGTCCGCCACCAGGGCCTTGTAGGTCGGCGCCTCATTGGTGGCGTTCGAGGTGTCCCACCAGGTGATGGTGACGGGACCGTCGGCCTTGTCACTGCCGCTGTCGCCGCCGCAAGCCGTCGCCGCGAGCCCGAGCGCCGCAACCAGCGCGGTGGCCGCTATGCCACGCCGCATGTGATCTCCTCCAGGATGAAAGCCCGTGATACTGCGGGGCGCGTCGCCGCGTCCCCCCTGCCGACTGCACCGTTGCGGCCGCCGGGCTGTCGAGGAACGTAACAGGGATGAAAGCTTCCGGAAAGACCTTGCAGCAAAGACTTGCAAGATCTTCCGATCGTTACGTCGGTGTGTCCCGGCAGTTGCCGAGAGGAGACGTGCGGGAGGAAGCACGACGACGTGGAAGTCATTACGCCATCTTCCGCAAAATTCTGAAAGGCATTGCCGATCGGGCGGTGGATGGGAATCATCGGCAGGAACCGGCGCCGACTCACGAGGGACCGACATGACCCAAGAGCTCGCCCCCGTCGTCCACGGCGCGGCCCCCGCGGCCGCGGGCCGCCCCGAGGGCTCGGACCCCGACTGGTGGCGCAGTGCCGTCATCTACCAGGTGTACGTGCGCTCCTTCGCGGACGGCGACGGCGACGGCGTGGGCGACCTGCCCGGCGCCCGGGCGCGGCTGCCCTACCTGGCGGAGCTGGGGGCCGACGCCGTCTGGCTGACCCCCTTCTACGCCTCCCCGCAGGCCGACGGCGGCTACGACGTCGCCGACTACCGGACCGTGGACCCCCTCTTCGGCTCCCTCGCAGACGCCGACGACCTCGTCCGGACCGCGCACGAACTGGGCCTGAGGGTGATCGTGGACGTCGTCCCGAACCACACCTCCGACCGGCACGCGTGGTTCCGGGCCGCGCTCGCGGACCGGCACGGGGGTCCGGCCCGCGAGCGCTACCACTTCCGCACCGGCAAGGGCGGGAACGGCGAACTGCCGCCCAACGACTGGGAGTCGGTCTTCGGCGGCCCGGCCTGGACCCGCGTGCCCGACGGCGACTGGTACCTCCACCTGTTCGCGCCCGAGCAGCCCGACCTCAACTGGGAGCACCCCGAGGTGCGGGAGGAGTTCGAGCAGATCCTGCGCTTCTGGCTCGACCTCGGCGTCGACGGCTTCCGCGTCGACGTCGCCCACGGCATGGTCAAGGCCCCCGGCCTGCCCGACATCGGGCACAAGGAGCAGGTCAAGCTGATCGGCTCCCAGGTGCTGCCGTTCTTCGACCAGGACGGCGTGCACGAGATCCACCGCTCCTGGCGGCGGCTGCTCGACGGCTACCCGGGCCGGCGCATCGGCGTCGCCGAGGCCTGGGCGCCCACCCCCGAGCGCATGGCGCTCTATGTGCGCCCCGACGAACTGCACCAGGCCTTCAACTTCCACTTCCTGCGCTGCGACTGGGACGCCGCCGCCATGCGCGCCGTCATCGACGAGTCGCTGGCCGCCACCGTCTCCGTCGGCGCCCCCACCACCTGGGTGCTCTCCAACCACGACGTGGTCCGCCATGTCACCCGCTACGGCGGCGGCGCCACCGGGCTGCGCCGCGCGCGGGCCGCGGCGCTGCTGATGCTGGCGCTGC
This sequence comes from Streptomyces sp. NPDC088732, assembly GCF_044751205.1. NCBI lineage: Bacteria > Bacillati > Actinomycetota > Actinomycetes > Kitasatosporales > Streptomycetaceae > Streptomyces > Streptomyces sp. NPDC088732. The sequence goes on along the minus strand of NZ_JBIVLI010000041.1, from coordinate 30,753 downwards.
CCGGCTCGGTCTACGTCTACCAGGGCGAGGAACTGGGCCTGCCCGAGGTCACCGACCTGCCGGACGAGGTCCGCCAGGACCCCTCCTTCTTCCGCGACAACGGGCAGGACGGACTGCGCGACGGCTGCCGGGTGCCGATCCCGTGGACGGCGGGCGGCAGCTCGTACGGTTTCGGCAGCGGCGGCAGCTGGCTGCCGCAGCCCGCCTCCTGGGCCGGCCTGAGTGTCGAGGCCCAGACCGGGGACCCGGCGTCCACGCTGGAGCTGTACCGCAAGGCCCTGCGGCTGCGCCGCGAACTGCCCGGTCTCGGCGACGGCCCGATGCGGTGGCTGGACGCCCCCGAGGGTGTGCTGGCCCTCTCCCGGCCCGGCCTGGTCTGCACCCTGAACACCCGCTCCACGCCCGTCGAACTGCCCGTTCCCGGGCGGCCGGTGCTCTCCAGCGAGCCGTTGGGAACCACCGGCGGAAACATCCGTCTTCCGGCCCATTCGTGCATCTGGTGGGCGATCTGAGATGCGACCGGTACAGTCCAATCCTGTGACCGCAAGGCTTGCCGACATCGCAGCCCAGGCGGGGGTGAGCGAAGCGACGGTCAGCCGGGTTCTCAACGGCAAGCCCGGGGTCTCCGCGGCAACCCGCCAATCCGTGCTGACCGCACTCGATCTGCTCGGCTACGAACGGCCGGTCCGGCTGCGCCGGCGCAGCGCCGGGCTCGTCGGGCTCATCACGCCCGAGCTGGAGAACCCCATCTTCCCGGCCTTCGCCCAGGTCATCGGCCAGGCGCTGACCCGCCAGGGATACACCCCGGTGCTGGCCACCCAGACACCCGGCGGCTCCACCGAGGACGAACTGGTGGAGATGCTCGTCGAGCGCGGCGTCGCCGGGATCATCTTCGTCTCCGGCCTGCACGCCGACTCCACCGCCGACATGGAGCGCTACGACCGGCTGCACGGCCAGGGCGTGCCCTTCGTCCTCATCAACGGGTTCTCCGACCGGATCAAGGCGCCGTTCGTGTCCCCCGACGACCGGGGCGCGATGCGGCTGGCCGTCACTCATCTGGCATCGCTCGGCCACGAGCGGATCGGCCTGGCCGTCGGGCCCAAGCGCTTCGTCCCGGTGCAGCGCAAGATCGAGGGCTTCCTGCGCAGCATGGACCAGGTGCTCGGCATACCGGCGCGGCTCGCCGAGGACCGCATCCAGCACTCGCTGTTCACCTTGGAGGGCGGCCAGGCGGCCGCCTCGGGGCTGATCGGGGCCGGCTGCACCGCCGTGGTCTGCGCCTCGGACATGATGGCGCTCGGCGCCGTCCGGGCCGCCCGGCAGCACGGCCTGTCGGTGCCCGGTGACGTCTCGGTCGTCGGGTTCGACGACTCCCCGCTCATCGCGTTCACCGATCCGCCGCTCACCACGATCCGCCAGCCGGTCACGGCGATGGGCCAGGCCGCGGTGCGCGCGCTGCTGGAGGAGGTCGGGGGCACCCCGGCCCCGCACAGCGAGTTCGTCTTCCTGCCTGAACTGGTCGTACGCGGTTCGACGGCATCAGGTCCCGGGGCCGGGGCAGCCGTACCGGTACAGCAGTCGGCCTGGAGGCGTACGCAGGATGCACGGAATCCGACCGGGGGCTGATCGGACGGCCTACCCCCGCATGGCAGACTATCCCCCCATGGGGGAATCGACCGCGAAGATCCTGGCACGCCGAGCCGCAACGGCAGCCCCGCCGCGCTCCATCGATTCCCGTGACGCCGATGGAGCGACGACGGGCAACGGGCGGCTGGCACCACGCCGACCACGGCTGTGGTTCGAGATCCTGCTGATCGCCGTCAGCTACTGGATCTACTCACTCGTGCGCAACGCCGTGCCCGAACAGCAGGCCGCGGCCATGCGCAACGCGGACCGGGTGTGGGACCTGGAACAGTCCTTCGGCCTCGCCTTCGAGCACGCGATCAACCATGCCGTGAATTCGGTAACGTGGCTCATCGTCGGGATGAACTATTACTACGCCACGCTGCACTTCGTGGTAACTCTCGCGGTGCTCGTCTGGCTCTTCCGCCGGCACCCCGGGCGCTACGCCCCGACCCGGCTGGTGCTGTTCGTGACGACCGGCATCGCACTGCTGGGGTACTACTTCTTCCCGCTGGCGCCGCCGCGGCTGATGGGCAGCGGCTTCATCGACACCGTGCGGATCCACCACACCTGGGGCTCGATGGCCTCCGGCGACCTGGCGCACGTGTCCAACCAGTACGCGGCCATGCCCTCGATGCACATCGGGTGGTCGCTGTGGTGCGGCATCACGGTCGCGATGCTGGCGCGGCACACCTGGGTCCGGGTGCTCGGGGTGCTCTACCCCGTCACCACGCTGCTCGTGATCGTGTCCACCGCCAACCACTTCTGGCTGGACGCGGCCGGCGGCACCGCCTGCCTCACGGTCGGCTTCGCCGCGTCCTGGGCGGTCTACGGCGGGCTGGCGTACAAACTCCCCCGCCAGGTGCGGGTCGCCACCGCATAGCGCCGCGCGGGCGGTGCGGGACACGGTCGCGTCCCGTCCCGCCGGCGCTAGGCGTCGTAGAAGAGGCGCTCCACCACCGCACGTGCGCGGCGGGTCGTCCGGCGGTAGTCCTCCACCATGTCGCCGACGTGCCCGGGTTCGTACCCGAGGTGGCGGCCGACCGCGGCGAGTTCCCTGCCGTCCCCCGGGAAGGTGTCGCCGGGGCGGGCGCGGACGAGCATCACCGCGTTGCGGACGCGGCCGGCCAGCACCCAGGCGGCGTCGAGGACTTCGGCGTCCTCCGCGCCGAGCAGGCCCGCCTCCGTCGCCGCGGCGAGCGCGGGCCGGGTACGGGTGGTCCGCAGGCCCGCGATCCGCGCGCCGTGCTGCAGCTGGAAGAGCTGCACCGTCCACTCGACGTCGCTGAGCCCGCCCCGCCCCAGCTTGGCGTGCGTCGTCGGGTCGGCGCCGCGCGGCAGGCGCTCGGACTCCATGCGGGCCTTGAGACGGCGGATCTCCCGGACCGCCTCCTCCGTCAGTCCCCCGGCCGGGTAGCGCAGCGGGTCCGCGAGCTCCATGAAGCGCGCGCCCAGCTGCTCGTCGCCCGCGACGTGTTCGGCCCGCAGCAGCGCGTGGCTCTCCCACGCCAGCGACCAGCGCCGGTAGTAGGCGGCGTACGAGGCCAGCGTGCGCACCAGGGGGCCGCTCTTGCCCTCCGGTCGCAGGTCGGCGTCGATGAGGAGCGGCGGGTCGGTGGTCGGGATCTGCAGCAGGCGCCGCAGTTCGTTGGCGACCTTCACGGCCGTGCGGGAGGCGTGGTGCTCCTCCACTCCCTCGTACGGCTCGTGGACGAACAGGACGTCGGCGTCGGAGCCGTAGCCGAGTTCGTGACCGCCGAAGCGGCCCATGCCGATGACCGCGAAACGGGTCGGCAGCGGCTCGCCGTCCGCGGCCTCGACGGCGTTGACGGCGGCCTGCAGCGCCCCCGCGACGGCGGTGGCATTGACGTCGGTGAGGGCCGCGCCCACCGCGTCGGGCGCCTCCCGGTGGACCCCGGTCACATCGGCCGCGGCGGTGCGGAACAGCTCGCGGCGCCGGACGCCGCGCACGGCGGCCACGGCCTGCTCGGCGGAGCCGGCGCGGTGGACGGCGGCCAGCACCTCCTGGTCGAGCGCGGCCCGGGAACGCGGTTGCAGGCCCTCGTCGTCGGCGAGGAGGGCGACCGCCTCGGGCGCGCGCATCAGCAGGTCGGGGGCGAGCCGTCCCGAGGACAGCACCCGGGCGAGGTTCTCGGCGGCGGCGCCCTCGTCGCGCAGCAGCCGCAGGTACCAGGGGGTGCGGCCCAGCGCGTCGCTGACCTTGCGGAAGTTCAGCAGGCCCGCGTCCGGATCGGCGGAGTCGGCGAACCAGCCGAGCAGCACCGGCAGCAGCGTGCGCTGGATGGCGGCCTTGCGGCTCACCCCGGAGGCCAGCGCCTCCAGGTGGCGCAGGGCGGCGGCGGGATCGGCGTAGCCGAGCGCCTCCAGGCGCTGCTTGGCCGCGTCCGGGCTGAGGCCGACCTCGCCGGGCGCGAGCTGCGCCACGGCGTCCAGCAGCGGCCGGTAGAAGAGCTTCTCGTGCAGGCGGCGCACCTCACGGGCGTGCCGCTTCCACTCCCGGTGCAGCTCGGTGACGGGGTCGGCGCGGAACCCCAGGGAGCGGCCGAGGCGGCGCAGGTCCGTCTCGTCCTCGGGCACGAGATGGGTGCGGCGCAGCTTCTGCAGCTGGATACGGTGCTCCATCGTCCGCAGGAAGCGGTACGAGGCGTCGAGCGCCGCTGCGTCCGCCCGCCCCACGTAGCCGCCGGCGGCGAGCTGGGCGAGCGCGGTCAAGGTGGTGCCGCTGCGCAGCGCGGGGTCGGTGCGGCCGTGCACGAGCTGGAGGAGCTGCACGGCGAACTCCACGTCCCGCAGTCCGCCGGGGCCCAGCTTGAGCTCCCGGTCCACGTGCGCGACGGGGATGTTCTCCACGACGCGGCGCCGCATCTCCTGCACGTCCGGCACGAAGTGGTCGCGTTCGGCGGCCTGCCACACCATCGGCGAGAGGGCCTCGACGTACGCCTGGCCGAGCGCCGGGTCGCCGGCGACCGGGCGGGCCTTGAGCAGCGCCTGGAACTCCCAGGTCTTCGCCCACCTCTTGTAGTACGCGACGTGGCTGGAGAGCGTCCGGACCAGGGGGCCGCGCCGGCCCTCGGGCCGCAGGTTGGCGTCGACCTGCCAGATGGTGCCCTCGGCGGTGGTGTCGGAGCAGATCCGCATCATGCGCGAGGCCAGCCGGCCGGCCGCCTGGACCGCCTTGGCCTCGTCCTCCAGGCCCTCGGTCTCGGCCCGGGCCTCGGCGACGAAGATGACGTCCACGTCGGAGATGTAGTTGAGTTCGTGGCCGCCGCACTTGCCCATGGCGATCACCGCGAGCCGGCACTGCGCGGCGTCGGCGGGGGCCTCCGCCTCGGCCATCGACAGCGCGACGCGCAGGGTCGCGGTCGCCAAATCGGCCAGTTCGGCGGCGGTCTGCACGAGGTCGCTGGTGCCGCACACGTCGCGGGCGGCGATGCCCAGCAGGCAGCGCCGGTAGGCGGCCCGCAGCGCGTCGGGGTCGGCGGCGGCGCGCAGGCCGCGTTCGAACTCCGCTGTCCCCGGGTGGAGATCGGCGTGCTCGTAGGTCACCAGGGCGTGCCAGTCGCGCGGGTGCCGGGTCAGGTGGTCGCCCAGCGCCTCGGAGGCTCCCAGCACGCCGAGCAGCCGGTCGCGCAGCGGTTTGGCGGCGGTGATCGTGTCGAGCAGGGTGCGGCGCTCGCCCTCGTCCAGGGCCTCCACCAGCCGGACGAGACCGGTCAGCGCCTGGTCCGGGTCCGCGGTGGCGCCCAGGGCGTCCAGGAGCACCGGGTCACTGCCGACGGACCCCAGTTCCTCGCCGCCCAGGAGCCGCTCGGCGGCGACGGCGTCGGCGAAGCCCCGTTTGAGCAGCCGCCCGAACCTGGTGTCCCGTCGCCCTTCCAGCACTCCGACCACCTTCCGCCGTCTCCCGGCGTCACGGCGTCCGGCCCTCGGCCGCGCCGATCCGCATGTCAGAGAGTATCCGGCCTGTTCCGGCTCCGATATGCCACGTTATGGGTGCTTTCGCGCGAACCCCGACCGCGACGCGAGGGGCCAAAGGGCCATCTGATAGAAAGCGTTGGTCATTTGAACCTACAACCAGCCGGCCGATCGGTCATCAGGGGCGGGGCAACGGAATGCCAAAGGGATCCAGGAGATCCGCAGGGTCGAGAAGACTGCCGGGACTGCCGCCGCTGCGCGGTCGGGCCTGGCTCGCGGTGGGAGCGGTCGTGCTCGGCGGCGTGGGAGCGGTCACGGCCGTGACCGTCGCGCAGAGCCCGGAGGGCACCACCACCGCCGCGTCGGAGGCCGGCAAGCCGGTGCCCACCGTCGTCCGCTCGGTGGAGCTGAAGGGGCAGGGCGGCGAGCGCACCGTGCCGCAGCGCGCCACCGACACCTTCGGGCTGGTCGGCGTGACGTGGGACGACCCGCGCAGCGTCCTGGACGGCACCGTGCAGGTACGGACCCGGTCGGTGGCCACCGGCCAGTGGTCCGACTGGAACACGGTCGACCCGCACAACGACGACGCGCCGGACCCGGACGCCGAGCAGGGCACCCGCGGCGGCTCCGCGCCGCTGTACGTGGGGCCGTCCAACGGCGTGCAGCTGAAGGTCGTCTCCGCGCACGGCGTGTCCGGGAAGCTGCCCGAGGGCATGCGCCTCGCACTCGTCGGCGACGCGGCACACGGCGACTCCGGCACCTCCGGCTCCGGCCTGGCGATGGCCCCCGCGGCCTTCGAGGCGGACGCCGCCGGCGGCGAGGACTCCCCCACCGCCACCGCCGGCGAGTCCACGCCGACGGACACCGCGACCGGCAGCACCACGCCGGACCCGTCGGCGACCGCCACGGCCACCGACACCGCGACCGCGTCCGCCCCGGCCTCGCAGACCACCACGCCGACGACCGGCACCTCGCCGTCCGTGAGCGCGACGCCGACGAAGACCGCCACCCCGACGGCCACGGCGACCAAGAGCGCCACCCCGACCCCGACCTCGACCCGGCCGGTCGCGCCCTCCTCGACCGTGGCGAAGCCGGCCATCGTCACCCGGGCCGGCTGGGGTGCCGACGAGAAGATCCGCGAGGCCGGCGACCCGGACTACGCGGACAAGGTGAACGCGGTCTTCGTGCACCACACCGACACCGCGGTCAGCTACGACTGCTCCCAGTCGGCGAGCATCGTGCGCTCGGTCTACGCGTACCACGTGCAGGCCGAGGGCTGGCGCGACATCGGCTACAACGCCCTGGTCGACAAGTGCGGCAAGATCTTCGAGGGCCGCTTCGGCGGCATCGACCTGCCCGTCATCGGCGCGCACACCTACGGCTTCAACACCCGCAGCTTCGGCATCGCGGTGCTCGGCACCTACCAGGTCATCGACGGCAAGTCCGCCACGCCCATCACCTCGCAGATGCTGGGTTCGGTGGCGGCGCTCGCCGCCTGGAAGCTCGGCCAGTACGGGATCAACCCCAACCCGGGCAGCAAGACGCAGACGCTGACCGAGGGCGCGAGCGACAGCAAGCCGTTCGTCCTGGGCAAGACGTACTCGTTCAACGCGATCTCCGGGCACCGTGACGGCTTCGCCACCGCCTGCCCCGGCCAGGACCTGTACGACAAGCTGCCCACGATCCGCGCCTACGCGGCGGGCCCCGTCGCGGCGCCCACGCTCGGCACGCCGACCGGCGCCACGAAGTCCGGCACCACGTACTACACCAAGGGCGCCATGACGGTGACCTGGAAGACCACGACGCCGGCCGTGCTGGTCAAGCGCTTCGAGGTGCTGGTCGACGGCGCCGTGAAGGCCACCGCGACCGCGACGGCCACCTCGGCCGCGATCACGGTGCCGACGGGCAAGCACACGGTGGCGGTGCGCGCGGTGCACATCAACAACAAGACCTCCGTCTCGGCGTCGCTCGCCGTGACCGGCGACACCACCGCGCCCACGTTCACCACCGCGCCGGCCGTGAAGATCCGCAACGCCACGGTGTCCAACACCTCGGTGCCGGTCACGGTGACCTGGAAGGCCGCCGACAACACGGTGCTCAAGGGCTCCTCGGGCACTGCCCCGAGCGTCGCCTCCTTCGGTCCCACGACGACGAGTTGGAGCACCGCGGGCAAGGCCGGCAGCGCCGTCACCTACGGGCTCAGGGCCACCGACATGGCCGGCAACTACGGCAGCGCCTCGGTGAGCCGCACGGCGGCGATCATCCAGGAGACCTCCGCGGTCAAGACCGGAACCTGGTCGGCGAAGAGCTCCACCAGCTACCTGGGCGGCAAGTCGCTCACCTCCAGCTCCAAGAACGCGTCGCTCACCTGGACGTTCACCGGACGCTCGGTGGGCTGGGTGGTCTCGCGGGCCTCGACCTCGGGACAGGCGTACATCTACGTGGACGGCAAGAAGACCGCCACCGTGGAGCTGAAGTCCGCCGGCACGCTGTACCGGCAGACCATCTGGTCCACCTCCTGGAGCACCAGCGCCAAGCACACCCTGAAGATCGTCGTGGTCGGCACCTCGGGCCGCCCGGCCATCACCACGGACGGCATCACCTACATCAAATGACCTGAGGTGACGCTCTGACAGCAAGGGCCCGGGAGACGCGAGTTGCGCGCCTCCCGGGCCCTTTGCCTGCCCTTGACCTCCCGGAACCCGGTCCTACGGAGCGTTCGACGTACCTTCATCTGCGGAGCGCTTCCGGCTTCCGCGGCCCCCTCCTAACCTGGCGCGGCGCCACTCCCTGTCCCCCGCCCCGGAGGTCCGTCGTGTCCGGCTGGTCCCTGTCCAGTCCCCGCCGCACTGTCACCGCACTCGCATCCGCCTGCGGCCTCGCCGCCGCCTCGCTCGGCCTGTGGGCCGCGCTCGGCGGCTCCGAGACCGCCCACGCCGCGGGCAGCGTTCCCAACCCCGACCACGTGGTCGTGGTGATGATGGAGAACCACGCGTACAACCAGGTCATCGGCAGCTCCAGCGCCCCGTACATCAACAACACGCTGAAGGCCGGCGGCGCCAGCCTCACCCAGTCGTACGGCGTCACGCACCCGAGCCAGCCCAACTACATGCAGATCTTCTCGGGCGGCAACCAGGGCGTCACCGACGACGGCTGCTACACCCCCGGCTTCAGCAAGGCCGCCAACCTCGCCTCCGAGCTGATCGCCGCGGGCAAGAGCTGGGCCAGCTACAACGAGACGCTGCCGAGCCAGGGCTCCACCACCTGCAGCAGCGGCGACTACGCGCGCAAGCACAACCCCTGGTTCGCCTTCAGCAACGTCCCGACGTCGACGGCGAAGACCTTCACGCAGTTCCCGACGGACTTCACGACGCTGCCGAAGATCTCCTTCGTCACGCCGAACCTGTGCAGCGACATGCACGACTGCTCCGTCTCCACCGGCGACACCTGGGTGAAGAACAAGCTGGGCGCCTACGCCACCTGGGCCAAGACCCACAACAGCGTCCTCGTCGTCACCTTCGACGAGGACAACCGCCTGGCGGGCAACCGCATCCCGACGGTCCTGTACGGGCAGCTGGTCACGCCCGGTTCGACCTCGGCCACGACCTACAACCACTACAACATGCTCCGCACGCTGGAGGACCTCGCCGGTCTCACCACGCACGCGGGCAACGCCGCCTCCGCCTCCGACATCACCGGCATCTGGGCGAGCTGAGCGTGTACGTCGCGGACAGCCGCGGCGCCGCCGGCAGCGAGGCCCGGGACGCGACGCGTCCCGGGCCTCGGGTCGCGGCCGCCGTCGCCCCCACGGTCCTCGTCCTCGGCACGGTCAGCCTCATCACCGACGTCTCGTCGGAGATGGTCACGGCCGTACTGCCGCTCTACCTCGTCGCCGGGCTCGGCCTGTCACCGCTCGGCTTCGGCCTGCTCGACGGCGTCTACAACGGCTTCAGCGCGCTGGTGCGCCTGGTCGGCGGCCACCTCGCCGACCGCGGCGGCGGCCGCCACAAGGCCGTCGCCGCCTTCGGCTACGGCCTGTCGGCGGTGTGCAAGCCGGCCCTGCTGCTGGTCCACAGCCTGCCGCTGATCGGCGCGGTCCTCGCCGTCGACCGCACCGGCAAGGGCCTGCGCACGGCGCCGCGCGACGCCATGATCTCGCTCTCCTCCACGCCCGAGGCGCGCGGGCGGGCCTTCGGCGTGCACCGCGCGATGGACACCGCCGGGGCGCTGCTCGGCCCGCTGGTCGCCTTCCTCATCCTGCGCCAGGCGGCCGAGGGCTACGACGCGGTCTTCACGGTCAGCTTCTGCGTGGCCGCGGTCGGCGTGGTCGTGCTGCTGCTCTTCGTCCCCGGTGGCCGGGCGCGGCCCGCCGAGGACCCGGCGGTCCCCGCGGCCCCCGCCGCGCAGCCCTCACTGCGCGCGTCGGTGGCGCTGCTGCGCCGGCCCGACGTACGGCGGCTGACGATCTGCGCCACCCTGCTCGGGCTGTCGACGGTCAGCGACTCCTTCGTCTACCTGCTGCTCCAGCACCGCCTCGGGGTGCCCGACCGCTGGTTCGCACTGATGCCGCTGGGCACCGCGGCGGGCTTCCTGCTGCTCGCGATCCCGCTGGGGCGGCTCGCCGACCGGCTGGGGCGCTGGCGGATGTTCCTCGCCGGGCACGTGGCGCTGCTCGGCGCGTACGCCCTGCTGCTCGCGCACGGGCCCGCCGTCCTCGTGCTGCTGCTGCACGGCACCTTCTACGCCGCCACGGACGGCGTCCTGATGGCCGCCGCCTCCACCGCCGTGCCCGCCGAGCAACGCGGTGCCGGGCTCGCCCTCATCCAGACCGGCCAGGCCGCGGCCCGCTTCGCCGCGTCCCTGGCCTTCGGCGCCGCCTGGACCGCCTGGGGCGACCGTACGGCCCTGACCACCGCCACCGTGGCCCTGGCCGCGTGCGCGGTCTGCGCGGTGTGGCTGCGCCCGACAGCCCCGCCGGCCCCGGCCGCCTGACCTCCACAGAAAGGCTGCGCATGGACAGCGCCCACAGCGCCCCCCTCGGCACCCGGAACCGCCTGCTCGTGCTGCTGGCGGCGGTCGCGGTGCTGGCCGCCGTCGCCGCGGCGGCCGTGCTGCACGCCGCGGACCGGGCCGCCGAGAAGGACCGCCCCCAGGCGGGCGGTCCCGCCGTCACCGAGGGCACCGTCTCGCTCGCGCCGGACGCGCCCCGCATGGTCTTCCGGAACATGGCCTGGGGCCCGCACCGCGACGAGCTCGCCACGGTCCCCGCCGACGACCCCACCGGGGCCCGTACCGCCTCCGGCACCAAGTGCCTGCGCTTCTACGCGGCCGCCGGCACCGGCATCTGCCTCCAGGCCGTGCACGGCGCCGTCCAGGACTCCTACCGGGCGGTCGTGCTCGACGCGCACCTGAAGGAGCTGCGCTCCTACCCGCTGGCCGGCATCCCCACCCGGGCCCGGGTCTCCCCCAGCGGCCGCATGGTCGCCTGGACGGTCTTCGTCGGCGGCGACTCCTACGCCGGCACCAACTTCTCCACCCGCACCTCCGTCCTCGACACGCGCACCTGGGACCTGCGCGCGAACCTGGAGGACTTCTCGATCACCAAGGACGGCAAGCCCTACCACGCGGCCGACGCCAACTTCTGGGGCGTGACCTTCGCCGACGACGGGCACTTCTACGCCACCCTGGGCACCGCGGGCCACACCTACCTGGTGCACGGCGACGTCGCGGCCCGGACCGTCCGCACCCTGCGCAGCAACGTGGAATGCCCCTCGCTGTCCCCCGACGGCACCCGCCTGGTCTTCAAGAAGCGCGTGGCGGGCCTGTCCCCCGACGCCCCGTGGCGGCTGTACGTGCTGGACCTCGCCACGATGCGCGAGCGCCCGCTCGCGGAGGAGCGCAGCGTGGACGACCAGGTCGTCTGGCGGGACGACCGCACGCTCGTCTACGCCCTCGCGGGCGACTTCGGCGCCGACCTGTGGACCGTGCCCGCCGACGGGACCGGGACTGCGCGGCGCATGGCCACCGCCGCGCTGGCGCCGGCGTACCTCGGCTAGCCGCGGCGGCGGGGACCCGGGCGGTGGGGCCGGGTCAGGCAGCGACCACCCGCACGGGGAGCTCCGCCCAGCGGGTGACGCCCTCGCAGTCGGTGCGCATGCCGTAGCGGGCGGACAGTGCCTTGACGATGCCGAGCCCCCGGCCGTGCTCGTCCGGGTCGATGCCGCCGGGCGGCCCGCAGGGGTTGGCCGGCCCGGAGTCGGTCACCTCGATGTGCAGGGCGCTCAGACCGTCCAGCGCGGTCCACGACACCCGCAGGGTCGCGGGCCCCAGGGCGTGCACGATCGCGTTGGTGGTCAGCTCGGAGATCACCAGGAGCACGTCCTCCGCCAGCTCGGGGCAGAGGTTCCAGTCGGCCAGTACCGCGCGCACCCGCCGGCGCACGACGGACAGGGCGCCGGGGATGTGCGAGAGCGGGGCCACGTGCACGTCTTCACGCTGCGGCATCGTGTTCGGCTCCGCCGCCATGTGTCCTCCCTCCGAGGGGCCCGGCCGGGCGTGGGCACCCGGGCGTCGTGGGAACGGTATTGACAGACCCGGCGAAGGGCAATGAAACCGGGTCGGCATTACCGAACGCCGCAATCCGCCCGCCCCGGGGCCCCCGGGAGCGCGTCCGCTGCCGACCCGTAACAGCCGGGCTACGATCGATACATGGCCGGCCCGCTCCAGTCCATCGAACGGGCGGCGGCGATCCTGCGTCTGCTGGCCGGCGGCTCCCGCCGACTGGGACTCGGCGAGGTGGCGGCCTCGCTGGGGCTGGCGAAGGGCACCGCCCACGGAATTCTGCGCACCCTCCAGCACGTCGACTTCGTCGAGCAGGACCCCGCCACCGGGAAGTACCAGCTCGGCGCCGCCCTGCTGCACCTGGGCAGCAGCTACCTGGACGTCAACGACCTGCGCTCGCGCTCCATCAACTGGGCGGACGCCCTGGCCGCGCGCAGCGGCGAGGCGGTACGGCTGGGCACCCCCCTGGAGGGCCAGGTGCTCATCGTCCACCACGTCTTCCGCCCCGACGACAGCCTGCAGACCCTCGACATGGGGGTGCTGCTGCCGCTGCACGCCTCCGCCCTCGGCAAGGTGCTGATGGCGTTCGGGTCCAGCCCCGTGGAAGCGGCGATCGCCGCCGGACTGGAGGCGTACACCCGGCACACCCTGACCGACCCCGACGACCTCCAGCGCGCCCTCGCGGAGGTCCGCGAGCAGGGCTGGGGCGGCGAGGTGCAGGAGATGTCGATGGGCGAGGCGGGCATCGCGGCACCCATCCGCGGGCACGGCGGGCTGGTGGTGGGCGCGATCGGGGTCTCCGGCCCCGTCGAGCGGATCTGCGACTCCAAGGGCCGGCCGCAACCGGCCATGGTCACCCTGCTCCGGGAGGCGGCACGGGCGATCTCCAGAGACCTGGGCGCGGCCCGCTGGTAGCAGGTCACCCAGCTGGCCCCGAACGCATCGGAAGGCAGGCCCCCGACATGGTTGAACGGTATGTGTTGTCCATCGACCAGGGCACCACCTCCACCCGATGCATCCTGTTCGACCATCGCGGCCGCCTGGTGGCGGTCGCCCAGCGCGAGCACCAGCAGCACTTCCCCAAGCCCGGGTGGGTGGAGCACGACGCCCTGGAGATATGGCGCAACCTCCAGCGCGTCGTGCCGCAGGCGCTGTCCGAGGCCGGCATCACCCCCGAGGAGGTCGCCGCCATCGGGATCGCGAACCAGCGGGAGACCGCCGTCGTGTGGGACCGCGCCACCGGCACCCCGCTGGGACGGGCCATCGTCTGGCAGGACACCCGCACCGGCCCCCTCGTCGACGAGCTGCTGCGGGACCCCGGGGCGGAGTTCTTCATGGAACGGTGCTGCCTGCCGCCCTCCACCTACTTCTCCGCGCCCCGGCTGCGCTGGCTCTTCGAGCACTCCCCCGGCCTGCGGGAGCGCGCCGCGGACGGCGAGGTGCTCTTCGGGACGATGGAGACCTGGCTGCTGTGGAACCTCACCGGCGGCCCGGACGGCGGCCTGCACATCACCGACGTCACCAACGCCAGCCGCACCATGCTGATGAGCTTCCGCTCGCTGGCCTGGGACGACGAGCTGCTGGACTTCTTCGGCGTGCCCCGCGCCATGCTCCCGGAGATCCGCGCCTCGGCCGAGGTCTACGGCGAGGCCAAGGCCGTGCTCCCCGGGGTGCGCCTGGCCGCCGCCCTCGGCGACCAGCAGGCCGCGCTGTTCGGGCAGACCTGCTTCTCGCCCGGCGAGGCGAAGTGCACGTACGGCACCGGCAGCTTCCTGCTGCTCAACACCGGCGACCGGCTCGTACTCTCGAACCACGGGCTGATCACCACCATCGCCTACAAGATCGACGGACAGCCCGCGGTCTACGCGCTGGAGGGCCCGATCGCCGTCACCGGCTCGCTCGTCCAGTGGTTCCGGGACCGGCTCGGCCTGATCAACAGCGCGCCGGAGATCGAGACCCTGGCCCGCACGGTCGAGGACAACGGCGGCTGCTACATCGTCCCCGCCTTCTCCGGGCTCTTCGCCCCGCACTGGCGCAGCGACGCCCGCGGCGTCATCGTCGGCCTCACCTCGTACATCACCAAGGGCCACCTGGCCCGCGCCGTCCTGGAGGCCACGGGCTGGCAGACCCGCGAGGTCGTCGACGCGATGAACGCCGACTCCTCGATCGCCCTGAAGGAACTCAAGGTCGACGGCGGCATGACCGCCGACAACCTCCTCATGCAGTTCCTCGCCGACGTCCTCGACGTCCCCGTGGTGCGCCCCATGGTCGCCGAGACCGTCTCCCTCGGCGCCGCCTACGCCGCCGGCCTCGCCGCCGGCTACTGGCCCGATCTGAAGGTCCTGCGCCGCAACTGGCACCGCGCGGGGCAATGGCTGCCCGCGATGGAACCCGCGGAACGCGAGGCCGAGTACGACTGCTGGAAGCGCGCCGTCGAGCGCTCCATCGGCTGGATCCGGCCCCCCAAGGCCCCCTGACCCGGCCCCGCGGCGCGGGGGCGCAGCCGGGCCGGCCGGCGACGCCCCGGTTATTCGAGGAGCCGGAAGCCCGGCCGGGCTGTCCACGCGCGCAGGAACTCCGCTGTGGCGAACGCGGTCGGCCACGCATCGTCCGTCATCGCCGGCACACCCGGAAGGCCTGCCACGACGGCCATCCGGCCGTCCCACAGCTCGACACCGGCCACGCCGCCCATCACGTCCATGATGGAAGCCGTCAGCAAGGCCGTGGCGATGTGATCGATCCGGTCGTTGCACCCGGCGATGACGTCCACGGCATGCGTGGGGCGGAATCCGACGAGTGCCTCCAGATCAGGCCCGTCTTCGTGCTCGCCTTCGAAGATCTCCTCGTCCCCGATGCCGGGCCCCACCACGGACACCAGGAAAGGCCGGCGCGTGTCGACATTCCCTGGGCCCACAACGCCCAGACGGTCCGCGAAGACGTTGATGTCGTAGAAGCCGGGACGCCGCTCCTCGAACCAGGACGAAGCACCTACCAGCAGGTCGCGGAGTCGCTGGATCACCGCGGCGGAGGGAGCCGCGGGCAACTCGATCACCAACACCGGGTCGGCCACAGCGCGAGCCCAGCCCGCCCGCCACGGCGGTCCGGCGCATGTGATCATCCAGCGTATGAGCGATGAGCCGGACCACTTGTTCACCGTGCACCTGGCTGTTGAGATGGACGAGCGCGAGGAACTGACGCGCCTTCTCGATGCCGGCGCCGATCCTGACGAAGTCGACGAGTTCAACGGCTGGACCCCGCTGCTCCGCGCGATCGAAGGCGAGTCGGACGGGTCGGTGCAGACGGGAAAGCCGCTGGAGGCGGCAACGACCGCGATTCTCCTGGCGTACGGTGCTGACCCCGAGCGGCCCTCACGGGACGGACTCACCCCGATGCATCTCGCGTTCCAGGCACGGCACGAGATGGCGGTGCGCCTCCTGGAAGCGCACATTGCTCGCCGTCGCGCCCAGGGGTAGCCGCCTCAGGCGTTCTCGTGGCGTATCCGGCGCGCAGGCGTCAGGGCCGCAGGTCCTCGCCTTGCGGGTCGCCACTTCACAGGTCGGTCCGGGACACGTCGGCCTCGCGGCAGAGGACGACGTGCGCCGGCCGGAACGGAAGCGCGCGCAAGCCCGGTTCCAGCACGGCAAAGAGGGCATCGGCATCCGGGCCGTACGCGTAGAGCACGGCTTCACCCCCGCCGAACTCGTTCCCGCCCAGCTCACCGACCCCCGCCGCCTCGACGGCCGCCGACAGCGCACGTTGCGCCGCGTAGAAGCGTGCGCGCTCGTCAGGCTCGCCGAAGCCCTCGCCGCCGAGGCGGTAGCGAGCGGTCACGGACTGTTCGGAACTGTTGGTCGCCGGCATACGAAACACGGTTCCAGCAGGGTCCGACACACGCGGCACCGAACGGGTTGAGCCACAGCAGGTTCAACGGCCGTACGGGGCAGGCGCGTTCGTTCGTCCTTCACCTGGCCGTCGTCGTGGGTTGCGGCCGGGCGCGCAGTCTTACGCGATGCGAACAAGGCGCAGGGGGCCCTTGATCGCACCGCGGGCACGGAATCCGTGCTCCGCGACACGGGGGGATCGATGGTTCATGGGAACGGTCGGCAATCGACGGCACCGGCCGGTACCGGCCCGGCGCCGGAACGCCGAGCACGCGTGAGCAGGCGAGCCCGCCTCAGGTCCGCAACCGCCGCCCCGGGCACTGAGCAACCGCTCCACCGACGGCACGCACTCACCCACAGCAACCAGGAGTCCTTCACCATGCCCGGCTCACTTCCGGCATTTCTCGCACGCCTGAGAGTCGTCACCGCTCTCACCCTTCTGGCCGGCGTCCTGTTCGGCGCCGGCCCGGCAACCGCCGCGACGTACACGCCGATCTCGGGCGCCGGGTCGACCTGGAGCCAGAACGCGCTCGACCAGTGGCGGGCCAGCGTCAAGCAGTACAACATGATCATCAACTACAGCGGCACGGGCTCGTCGGACGGCCGCAACCAGTTCCGCAACGGCACGGTGGACTACGCCGTCTCCGAGATCCCCTACGGCATGGCGGACTCCGGCGTCGTCGACGTGCCACCGGTGCGCCGTTACAGCTACCTACCGATCACGGCCGGTGGCACGTCCTTCATGTACAACCTCACCATCGACGGGAAGCGGGTCACCGACCTGCGGCTGTCCGGCGAGGTCATCGCCAAGATCTTCACCGGCCGGATCACGAACTGGAACGACCCCGCCATCAAGGCCGACAACCCGGCCATCGCTTCCAAGCTGCCCGACCGCCCGGTCGTCCCGGTGGTGCGTTCCGACACCTCCGGCACCACGGCGCAGCTCAGCACCTGGATGAGCAAGCAGTACCCCTCCCTGTGGGACGACTACTGCGCCCGGGCCGGGCGCAGCGCCCCCTGCGGGACGACCTCGAACTACCCGCTGGTGCAGGGCAGCGGCTTCGTCGCCCAGGCGGGCTCGAACGGGGTCTCCGGCTACGTGGCGCAGAGCGGCAGCATGGGCACCATCACGTACGTCGAGTACTCGTACGCGAAGTACACCACCGGCTTTCCGGTCGCCAAGGTGCTCAACAAGGCCGGCTACTACGTCGAGCCCACCGCGTCGAACGTCGCGGTGGCACTGCTGGAGGCGCGGATCAACCAGGACGCGACGCAGAACCTCGACGGCGTCTACAACAGCACCGACCCGCGTGCCTACCCGCTCTCCAGCTACAGCTACATGATCATTCCGACCGCCTTGGAGTCGCACTTCAACGCCCAGAAGGGCGAGACCCTGGGCGCCTTCGCCTACTTCGCGCTCTGCCAGGGCCAGCAGAGCGTGGACGACCTGGGTTACGCGCCGCTGCCCGTCAACCTCGTGCAGGCGGGTCTGGAACAGGTCCGCAAGGTCCCCGGCGTCAACGTCGCCGGCATCGACATCACGAACTGCCACAACCCCACCTTCTCCTCCGACGGCACCAACACCCTCGTCAAGACGGCCCCTTACCCGTCCGTCTGCGACCGCTTGGGCAGCGGTCCCTCGTGCGACGGCACCCCCGACGACGCGTCGGAGTTCATCACGACGACCCTCGAACCCGGGACGCTCGTGATGTCCGTCGCGGGCGACCCTCACGTGGAGCTGCCGACCCCGCTGCTCGGTGAGTCGGGCGAGTACCTGCACACCTCGGGTCAGCTGACCCCGGTCACCGTCACCGACACCCGCCCCGGCAACTTCGGCTGGACCGCCACGGCCCAGGCAGGCGACTTCACCGACCCGGCCGGCAACACCATCGACGCGACCCACCTGACCTGGACCCCCAGCGTCGCCGACCGCGGCAACGTCCACACGGTCACCGCAGGCGACCCCATCCCCCTCGGCGACGGCACCGGCCTCGCGGACGCCCGGACCCTGGCCACCGGCACCGGCCCCGGCACCGCGGACCTCGGCGCCGAGCTCAACCTGGACGCCCCCACCACCACCGTGCCCGGCACGTACACCGCGGTCCTCACGCTGACCGTCATCTGAGCGACCCGGCCCCGGCCACCGCGGGCCCGCCCCGGAACGAGAGCGTGAGCGCGGCCGCCCCGCGCTCACGCTCCTCGTACGGCCCCCGCACCGGCGCGACCCACGATCGCTGTGCGGCGTCGACGATGTCAGACGGCAGTGTCACTCCGGACTTCCCCGGCTGTCGGCGGGCGACGCGAACGGAAGGCCCGCCACACCAGACGGAGTTCGCTGAGAACCCCGAGCGCGGGCACGAGGGCCCACCAGACCGAGCCACCCTGCCGGTACTGGGAGACTCCCACGCTCAGGATCACGAGGGCCACCACGAGCCCGGCGCAGGAACTGACCCGGTCCACCAGCGGACGACCGGGACCCGGTCGGCCGCGAGCGGGGAAACCCGCGGGCGGCACAGGCCGAACAAGACGACGCCGGGCCGGCAGCGTCGTGCTGCCGGCCCGGAGCGCGTCGTAACGGCGGGACCTCCGCCGGAGGCGCGGCTACAGGTTCGGGAGGTTCTTGCGGAGCTCGAACGCCGTGACCTCGGAGCGGTACTCCTCCCACTCCTGCTTCTTGTTGCGGAGGAAGAAGTCGAAGACGTGCTCGCCCAGCGTCTCGGCGACCAGTTCGCTGCGCTCCATGAGGTGGATGGCCTCGCCGAGGTTCTGCGGCAGCGGCTCGATGCCGAGGGCGCGGCGCTCGGCGTCGGACAGGGCCCAGACGTCGTCGTCGGCGCCCGGCGGGAGCTCGATGCCCTGCTCGATGCCCTTGAGGCCGGCCGCGAGGAGCACGGCGTAGGCGAGGTAGGGGTTGGCGCCGGAATCGAGGGAGCGGACCTCGACGCGGGTGGAGCCGGTCTTGCCGGGCTTGTACATGGGCACGCGGATCAGCGCGGAGCGGTTGTTGTGGCCCCAGCAGATGTACGAGGGGGCCTCGCCGCCGGCGCCCGCGGTGCGGTTGGCGCCGCCCCAGATGCGCTTGTACGAGTTGACCCACTGGTTGGTGACCGCGGAGATCTCGCCGGCGTACTTCAGCAGGCCGGCGATGAAGGAGCGGCCGACTTTGGAGAGCTGGTACTCGGCACCGGACTCGTGGAAGGCGTTGCGGTCGCCCTCGAAGAGGGACAGGTGGGTGTGCATGCCGGAGCCGGGGTGCTCGCTGAAGGGCTTCGGCATGAAGGTGGCGTTCACGCCCTGCTCCAGCGCGACCTGCTTCATGACCAGCCGGAAGGTCATGATGTTGTCGGCGGTGGAGAGCGCGTCCGCGTAGCGCAGGTCGATCTCCTGCTGGCCCGGGGCGCCCTCGTGGTGGGAGAACTCCACGGAGATGCCCATCGACTCCAGCATCGTGATCGCCTGGCGGCGGAAGTCCTGGCCCACGTTCTGCGGCGTGTGGTCGAAGTAGCCGGAGTTGTCCGCCGGGACCGGCACGGTGCCGTCCAGCGGAAGGTTCTTCAGCAGGAAGAACTCGATCTCGGGGTGCGTGTAGAACGTGAACCCCAGGTCCGAGGCCTTGGCCAGGGATCGCTTGAGGACGAAGCGCGGGTCCGCGTACGACGGCGAGCCGTCGGGCATGAGGATGTCGCAGAACATCCGGGCGGCGCCGGGCGCCTCGGCGCGCCACGGGAGGATCTGGAAGCTGCCGGGGTCCGGTTTGGCGATCATGTCGGACTCGTAGACCCGGGCGAAGCCCTCGATCGCGGAGCCGTCGAAGCCGATGCCCTCGTCGAAGGCCTGCTCCAGTTCCGCCGGCGCGACGGCCACGGACTTCAGATAGCCCAGCACGTCCGTGAACCAAAGCCGCACAAAGCGGATGTCCCGCTCCTCAAGGGTGCGGAGAACGAACTCCTGCTGCTTGTCCATAGCTACATCCTTGCAGGTCATACGGCCTGTGCACCACAGCCAAGGGCATGGCGGGAGCACGTCAGTATCACCCGCCGCGGTTTCCACAAGATTACGCATCCGTCGCGCCGCTACGACAGTCGGGAAAGCACGGACGTGGCTTGCGCCACACAGCGCGCACTCCTACATCGCGTCGGTTTGACGATTACACTGGGCGCCGTGCCTCAACTACGCCTCGCTCTGAATCAGATCGACTCCACGGTGGGCGACCTCGCCGGCAACGCGGAGTCGGTGGTGCGCTGGACCCGGCACGCGGCCGAACAGGGAGCCCACCTCGTGGCGTTCCCCGAGATGGCGCTGACCGGGTACCCCGTCGAGGACCTCGTGCTGCGCTCCTCCTTCGTCGAAGCCAGCCGGACCGCCCTGGAGCGGCTCGCGGCCCGCCTGGCCGCCGAGGGCCTCGGGGACCTGCCGGTGATCGTCGGCTACCTCGACCGCAGTGAGAAGGCCCAGCCGCGGTACGGCCAGCCGGCCGGCTCGCCCCGCAACGCCGCCGCCGTGCTGCACGGCGGCAAGGTCGTGCTGAAGTTCGCCAAGCACCACCTGCCCAACTACGGCGTCTTCGACGAGTTCCGCTACTTCGTGCCCGGCGACACCCTCCCGGTCGTCCGCGTGCACGGGGTCGACGTCGCCCTCGCCATCTGCGAGGACCTGTGGCAGGACGGCGGCCGCGTGCCCGCCGCCCGCACCGCGGGAGCCGGGCTGCTGGTCGCGATCAACGCCTCCCCGTACGAGGTCGCCAAGGACGACACCCGGCTGGAGCTGGTGCGCAAGCGGGCCCAGGAGGCCGGCTGCACCCTCGCCTACGGTGCGATGATCGGCGGCCAGGACGAGCTGGTCTTCGACGGCGACTCCATCGTCGTCTCCGCCTCCGGCGACGTGATCGGGCGCGCCCCGCAGTTCGAGGAGGGCTGCGTCCTGCTCGACCTCGACCTGCCGGCCGCCGACCCCGCCAAGGTGCCGAGCGGCATCGTGGACGACGGGCTGGAGATCGAGCACGTCACGCTCTCCGCCGAACCGCTCCCGGCGTACGAGCCGGAAGTCCGCGGCGAGGAGGCGGCCCGGCTCGGCGACGACGAGGAGATCTACACCGCGCTCGTGGTGGGCCTGCGCGCCTACGTCGCCAAGAACGGCTTCCGCTCCGTCCTCATCGGGCTCTCCGGCGGCATCGACTCGGCCCTCGTCGCGGCCATCGCGTGCGACGCGGTCGGGGCGGCCAACGTGTACGGCGTCTCCATGCCGTCCCGGTACTCCTCGGACCACTCCAAGGACGACGCGGCCGAACTCGCCCGGCGCACCGGGCTCAACTTCCGCACCGTCCCCATCGCCCCGATGTTCGACGCGTACATGGGCGCCCTCGGGCTCACCGGCCTCGCCGAGGAGAACCTCCAGTCCCGGCTGCGCGGCACGATGCTGATGGCCATCTCCAACCAGGAGGGGCACATCGTCCTCGCCCCGGGCAACAAGAGCGAGCTCGCGGTCGGCTACTCCACCCTGTACGGCGACTCCGTCGGCGCGTACGGGCCCATCAAGGACGTCTACAAGACCACGGTCTTCCGCCTCGCGCAGTGGCGGAACCGCGCCGCGGCGGAGCGGGGCCAGACCCCGCCCATCCCCGAGAACTCCATCGCCAAGCCCCCCAGCGCGGAACTGCGGCCGGGGCAGGTCGACACGGACTCCCTGCCGGACTACGACGTCCTGGACCGGATGCTGGCGATGTACGTCGACCAGGACCAGGGACGCGACGCGATCGTCGCCGCCGGGTTCGACGCGGAACTCGTCGCCAAGGTGCTGCGGATGGTGGACACGGCGGAGTACAAGCGGCGGCAGTATCCGCCGGGGACGAAGATCTCGGCAAAGGGGTTCGGCAAGGACCGGCGGCTTCCGATCACGAACCGCTGGCGCGAACACGCCTGACGCTTCGCGTCCGGACCGGTCAGGTTCCTTTCCTGCCCTCCCGCCCGTGTGCCCTGTGAAGTCACGCGCCCCGACGCAAGTCGTCGGGGCGCCGGGTTCGGGGCCTCCGGGGCTGCACGTCCTGGACTGGATATTTACGTGCCTTTCCAGCGCTTTCCACTGTTCGCCCCGGATACCGCACACAAATATGCCGAACGTCCAGAACATCCACCCCTACGACCCCGCCCCCTCCGTGAGCTCTCGCGCCTGATCCCCGGTGGGGGGTATGAAGCAGCACCGTGCTCAGGCCACCTGTCGGCGCGGCGCAGTCGGGTGCAGGGGAACGGCCACCAGCCTTCGGCCGGGGGTGCCGCAGGTGGGCATTCGCGCCCGATCCCCGGCGGGGGGTAGGAAGGCGGCCAGGTCACCCGTCGGTGCGGCACGGTCGGCTGCGGTCGATGACCAGCCGACAGCGCTGGGCAGCCCCGCGATCCTCTCGCGACACTTCCCGGTGCATTGGCGATCCGGCGCGGTCCGAGTGCCTACAGGTGACGGCCGCGCTGCGCCAACGACGGCTTGGGCACGGTGCCGTCTCTACCCACCCACCGGGGATCAGGCGCGATACGAGACGGAGGGGGCGGGGTCGTAGGGGTGGCGTTCTGGACACTGGAGCATATTTGGGTGCATGACCCGGAGTGATCAAGCCGGGTACCTGAGGCACCTAAATGTGCTGTCCAGAATGGCAGCCCCGGAGGCCCCGAACCCGACCCCCAACAACGCGCGTCGGGGCGCGTGACTTCACAGGGCACACGGGAGGGAGGGCGGGGGAAAAACCCCGGCGGCCAGGCGCTAGCCGACCCGCTCGGGCGCCGCCCCCCGCACCACCCCCGCCGCCACGACCCGCGACCCGGACACCCCGCCACGCCGCTCCAGCAGCGCAGCCGCCCCCGCTATCGCGACGCCGAACACGGCGAGCCCCGCCCCCGCCACCGCGGGCGCGACGTAGCCCAGGCCGCGGGCGATGACGAACCCGCCGAGCCACGCGCCGCCCGCGTTGGCGAGGTTGAACGCCGCCTGGTTCGCGGCGGAGGCGAGGCCGGGGGCCTGCCGGGCCTTGTCCATGACGAGCATCATCAGGGGGGAGCCCGCGGCGAACGCCGCGATCCCGAGGAGGACGACGGTGAGCGCGGCGCTCCACTGCGCGTGCGCGGTCACCGTGAACAGGAGCAGGACCACCGCGAGCGCGCCGAGGCTGCCGAGCAGGGCGGGCCGCAGGGCCCGGTCGGCGAGGCGGCCGCCGAGCAGGTTGCCTATGGTGGCGCCGACGCCGAAGAGCGCGAGCACGATCGTGACGCTGCTCTCGCCGAAGCCGGCGACCTTGGTGAGCAGCGGCGTGACGTAGCTGTAGACCGTGAAGACCGCGGCGAAGCCGAAGATCGTGGTGGCGAGTGCCAGCCAGACCTGTCCGTTGCGGAAGACCGAGAGTTCGTGCCGCAGTCCGCCGCCCGGCGTCATGGGCAGGCGGGGGACGAGGAGCGCGATGCTGGCCATGGCGATGAGGCCGATCACGCCGACGGTGAGGAAGGTGGCCCGCCATCCCAGGTGCTGGCCCATGAGCGTGGCCGCGGGGACGCCCACGATGTTGGCGACGGTGAGCCCGGCGATCATGAGGGAGACCGCGCGGGCCCTGCGCGCCGGGTCGACCATGCCCGCGGCCACGACCGCGCCGGCGCCGAAGAAGGCGCCGTGCGGGAGCCCGGCGACGATGCGTCCGGCGAGCAGCCAGCCGAAGCCGGGGGCGAGCGCGGAGAGGGTGTTGCCGACCGTGAACAGGCCCATGAGCATGATGAGCAGGGTCTTGCGCGGCATGCGCGTGGTGAGGGCGGCCAGCGCGGGCGCGCCGATGACGACGCCGAGGGCGTAGCCGGAGACGAGGTAGCCGGCGGTCGGGATGGAGGTGTGCAGGTCGTCCGCGACGTTGGGCAGCAGGCCCATCATCACGAACTCCGTCGTGCCGATGCCGAATGCGCTGATCGCCAGTGCGAGCAGGGCGAGAGGCATGAGTGACCCTTCCGGGGAGGTGGGACGCGGGGAGCGTTATTAGTTTATCTTCGGAACAAACTCTCCCCGACCATTCTTCCCGTGGTGTCACCCACAGACGAACGGCACGTTAAACCCGCTTGCTACGAAAGGGCCACTTTCGCGGCCACCGGCCGGTGGTCGCTGTCGGTCGCCGGCAGCACCCAGGAGTCGGTGGGTTCCGCGCCCCTGACGAGGATCTGGTCGATCCGGGCCATCGGGAAGTCGGCGGGCCAGCTGAAGCCGAACCCGTGGCCGGCGGCGCCCTGCGTGGAGCGCATCTGCGAGGTGATGTTGGCGAGCGCGCGGTCGTTCATGGTCCCGTTGAGGTCGCCCATGAGGATCACGTCGGGCATCTTCTCCTCGGCGATGGCCTCGCCGAGGTCGTCGGCGCTGTGGTCCCGCTCCCCGGCCGTGAAGCCCGCGTTGAACTTGACCCGCACCGAGGGCAGGTGGGCGACGTAGACCGCGGCCTTCCCGTCCGGTGTGGTGATCGCGGCCCGCATGGCGCGGACCCAGCCGAGCCCGATGTCGACCGGGTGCACGCCGGTGAGGGGGTACTTGCTCCACAGCCCGACCGTGCCCTGCACCGAGTGGTAGGGGTAGGCGGCCTTGAGGCCGTGCTCGTACGAGGGCGCCTGGCCGACCGCGATCTCCTCCAGGGCGATCACGTCGGCGCCGGAGGCGATGAGGTCGCGGGCGGTGCCGGCCGGGTCGGGGTTGTCGGCGTTGACGTTGTGGGTGAGCACGGTCAGGTCGCCGCCGCCGGTGTGCTTGTCCGAGAGCAGGCCGCCGAAGAAGTTGACCCAGACCAGCACCGGCACCAGGAGCGCGATCAGCGCGGTCGCCGAGCGCCGCAGCAGGGCGACCAGGAGCAGGACCGGGATCGCCAGGCCGACCCACGGCAGGAAGGTCTCGGTCAGGCTGCCCACGTTGCCGATCCGGTTGGGCAGGGCACCGTGAAAGCCCATCACCAGGGCAATGAGGACGGCCAGTACGGCGGTGATGATGCCGCGCCGCCACATGCCGTCCCTGAACTTCCCGGCCCAGCGCCTGAGTCGCCCCGCCGCGCCGGACCCGCGTCGCGGCTCTCCGCCGCCGTCGGTGGTCACGTTCGCGTCGTACGCCTGCGCCATGGGGGAAGTCCTCACTGTCTTGCGAAGTGCTCAGTCGACCATAGGGGATCGACACAAGGAGGACGGGGCGCGCCGGACGGCGGGTTCCCGCGAAGGGTGGCGGGAGGCCGCCTGTGACACAACGGGCACATTCCGCCCGTTACCGCCCGCTCAGGGCGCGCCACGCACGGCACGCACGCCGCTCAGCACCGAGTCCACGATCTGCTCGGACAGTCCGTCCGGGAGCGAGGCCTCCGGGCGGAGCATCACGCGGGAGAGCATCGGCCCGACGAAGAGGTCGCTGAGCAGTTCCAGGTCCACGTCGTCGCGCAGCTCGCCCTCGCGGATACCGCGGGCGAGCACGTCGGCGACCTGCCGGCGGCGGGTGACGATGACGGTGTCGTGGTACGCGGCCCACAGCTCGGGCACGTTCTGGAACTGGGCGAGGACGTTGCGCATGAGCGCGGACGACCGCTTCACCAGGGCGCGGCGCCGTATGAACTCCACGCAGGTCACCAGGTCGTCGCGGACCGAGACGCCGGCGAGTTCGGGCGCCTCCTCGTCGACGGAGCGCAGGACGTCCAGCATGAGGGCGTCCTTGCCGGGCCAGCGCCGGTAGACGGTGGCCTTGCCGACGCCCGCGGCGCGGGCAATGCCCTCCATGGACAGCCCGCCGATCGTGGCGCCCTCCTCGATGAGCCGCAGGACGGCCTCGACGATCGCCGAGTCGGCCTCCGCGCTGCGCGGACGCCCGCGCGGGCACCGGGGCCGGCCGGCCTCGGAGTCCTCCCGCGCGGGCGTCGCCGGCAACGTCATCGGCCGACCTCCACCGGACGGGCCTCACGCTCCTCGCCGCCCGCGGGCCGCGCCGCGGCGCCCTTGCGCGGCAGGAAGATCAGCACGACGACCATCCCGAGCAGGGCGACGGCGGTCGAGGCCAGCGCGGTGACGTGGATGGCGTGGATGAAGGCGTCGGTGGCGGGGGCGATCAGCGCCTTGCCCGCGGGCCCCATGTGCTCGGCGACGGCCCGGGTGGCCTCGATGGACTCGCCGGCCTGGTGCTGCACGCCGGCGGGGAGGCCGGTCAGATGGTCCTTGATGCCGTCACGGTAGACCGTGGACATCACGGAGCCGAGGACTGCCACGCCGAGGGCGCCGCCGACCTGCCGGAAGGTGTTGTTGACGGCCGAGCCCGAGCCGGCCTTCTCGCGCGGCAGGGAGGACATGATGGCGACGGTCGCCGGCGGCATGACGTGCGCCATGGCCGTGCCCATCAGGAAGAACAGCAGCTCGAGGATCCAGATCGGGCTGTCGGAGTCCAGCAGCTGGAAGCCGAGGAAGGACAGCGCGATCAGCCCGAGGCCGGCGCCGCAGGTCGCCCGGGCGCCGATGCGGTCGACCACGAGCCGGGCCCGCGGCGCGAAGATCAGCTGGGCGACGGCGAGCGGGAGCAGGAGCAGACCGGACTCCAGGGCGCTGTAGCCGCGCACGCTCTGCATGTAGAAGACCATGAAGAACGTCACGCCCATGAGCGCGAAGAAGACCAGGCCGATCGCGGAGACCGAGGCCGAGAAGGTCGGGTTGCGGAAGTACGCCACGTCGAAGGCGGGGTGGCTGCTGCGCGCCTCGAACCAGACGAAGGCGCCCAGGATCACCAGGCCGCCGACGATGGTCGTCCAGGCGGCGGGGGCGCCGAAGTCGGCCAGCTGGCCGCCCTTGATGATGCCGTACACCAGCAGCACGAGGCCGACGATGGACAGCGACACACCGATCGGGTCGAGCCGGCCCGGCTTCGGGTCCCGGGAGTCGGGGACGAGCAGCACCATCGCCACCAGCGCGACCAGGATGATCGGCACGTTCACCAGGAAGACCGAGCCCCACCAGAAGTGCTGGAGCAGCAGGCCGCCGGTGACCGGGCCGATGGCGATGCCCAGGCCCACGGCGCCGGTCCAGATGCCGATCGCCTTGGGCTGCTCCTCGCGCTCGAAGACGTTGATGATGATGGCGAGGGTGGCGGGCATGACGAACGCGCCGCCGAATCCCATGACGGCGCGGAAGGCGATCAGTTCCCCGGAGGAGCCGGCGAAGGCCGACAGCACCGATCCGATGCCGAAGGCGACCATGCCGAAGAGCAGCACCTTCTTGCGGCCGATCCGGTCGCCGAGCAGGCCGGCGGTGAAGAGCAGACCGGCGAAGACCAGCGTGTAGGAGTTGATGGCCCACTCCAGCTGGCTCTGGGTGGCGCCCAGTCCGGTCGGGGCGGGCTCGGCGATGGTCTTCATCGCCACGTTGAGGATCGAGTTGTCCAGCACCACCACGAGGAGGCTGAGCAACAGGACGCTGAGTATCGCCCAGCGGCGGCGGTGAACCGCCTCCGGGACGCTGAGGGGCCGGATCTGCGGCACGTCGGCGGACATGGTCCCACGCTAGACCCGAGTTTCGATACGAGACCGTCTCGTATTGTAAAACCTCGGCAAAGCGACGGGACCGGAGTCCCCCTTTGCGCGGGCGGCAGGTCGTGTCAGCATGGAAACGGTCCGGGGACGCCGTCAGGGCGCCTCGAGATGAACACAAGGAGCGTTGCGATGACGCACGCCGTTTCGGCTGCCCAGCCGCCTGCCCCGTCCGCACCCGACAGCAGCAAGGCGCTGTACGGGGGCAAGGGGACCCGGCGCATCACGGTCCGGGACATCGCCGCCGCCAAGGAGCGCGGCGAGAAGTGGCCCATGCTCACCGCCTACGACGCGATGACCGCTTCCGTCTTCGACGAGGCCGGCATCCCCGTCCTGCTGGTCGGCGACTCCATGGGCAACTGCCACCTCGGCTACGACAGCACCGTCCCCGTCACCCTGGACGAGATGACGATGCTCGCCGCCGCCGTCGTGCGCGGCACCAAGCGCGCGATGGTGATCGGCGACCTGCCCTTCGGCTCGTACCAGGAGGGCCCGACGCAGGCACTGCGCAGCGCCACCCGCCTGCTGAAGGAGGCCGGCGTCGGCGCCGTGAAGCTGGAGGGCGGCGAGCGCTCCGCCCACCAGATCGAGCTGCTGGTCCAGGCCGGCATCCCCGTGATGGCCCACATCGGCCTCACCCCGCAGTCCGTCAACGCCTTCGGCGGCTACACCGTGCAGGGCCGCGGCGAGGAGGCGGCGCAGCAGCTGCTGCGCGACGCCAAGGCCGTGCAGGACGCGGGCGCCTTCGCCGTCGTCCTGGAGCTGGTCCCGGCCGAGCTGGCCGCGGAGGTCACCCGCAGCCTGCACATCCCGACCGTCGGCATCGGCGCGGGCGCGGAGTGCGACGCCCAGGTACTGGTGTGGACCGACATGGCGGGGATGACGGGCGGCCGCGTGCCGCGCTTCGTCAAGCAGTACGCCGCCCTGCGCGAGACGCTCGGCGGCGCCGCGAAGGCCTTCGCGGAGGACGTGGCCGGCGGGGCCTACCCCGCCGCGGAACACAGCTTCCACTGAGGTCTTCCGCCGGGGCCTTCCTGCGAGGTCCGGCCCCCCGAAGACCCTCCTGAGCGGCGGTGCGCCCTGCCGCCTGCTTCCGCCCCGGGAATCCCCCTCCCCGGGGCGGAAGTTTTTTCCGGGACGGTTGAGTACGCCCGGGCCCCCGCGCGTATGAGTGGGCAGCCGCCCACCAGGGGGCGGCGGAGCACCGACCAGGAATGCCGGGGGCACAGGCATGAGCCTTGACAAGCTGCACCGATCAGTGATCGCGGGGGCCTTCGCCGCCACGATGCTGATCGCTGCCACCGCCTGCAACGCGAGCGGCGGCAGCGGTCCCCCGGTGGACGCGGTCCTTCCCCTGCCCTCCGCCACACAGCAGGCGGTGGGACTGCGGACCGTGGACAACGCCCAGCTGGGCACGCTCGTCACCGACAACCAGGGGTGGGTCCTCTACCGCTTCGACCAGGACAGGAACGTCCCGCCGACGGCGACCTGCGCCGGCCCGTGCGCGACCCGGTGGCTGCCGGCCGCCGCGGTCTCCGACACCCAGGTGCAGGGCGTCGACCAGAACCTGGTCGGCAGCGTCAAGCGTCCCGACGGATCCCTCCAGCTCACGCTCAACGGCTGGCCGCTCTACCGCTTCACGGGCGACAAGAACCCGGGCGACACCAAGGGCCAGGGCGTGGACCGGGTCTGGTTCGCGGCCGACATCCAAGGCGAGAAGGCCGTGCCCGGTGCACGGCCGAAGAGCGCCACCACCCAGAACGGGTCAGACGGATACTGATGGGACAGCAGGCATTGCGAGGACTCGACCCGCAGCGATCAGTAGGGCAGGATGCGCTCGTGGCCGACCATCGCTCAGGTGGGGTCCCCGAAGAGGACCTCATGCGGGCGCTCTACCGCGAACACGCGGGCGCTCTCTTCGCATACGTCCTTCGGCTGGTCGGCGGTGACCGCTACCTCGCCGAGGACGTCGTGCAGGAAACCCTCCTGCGCGCATGGAAGAGCGCTTCGCGGCTCGACCCGGGCGCCCGGTCATTGCGGCCCTGGTTGGTGACGGTCGCCCGACGGATCGTGATAGACGGCCACCGCAGCCGTCAGGCACGGCCCCCGGAGGCCTCCCCGGCCGCCCTCGACCAGCTCCCGGCCGAGGACGAACTCGAACGCTCCCTGAGGCTGATGACGATCTCCGACGCACTGGAAGATCTCACCGAGGCCCACCGCCAGGTGCTGATCGAAACGTACTTCAAGGGCCGGACGGTCAACGAGGCCGCGGCGGCGCTGGGGGTACCGCCCGGCACCGTGCGCTCGCGGGTCTTCTATGCCCTCCGCTCACTGAAAATCGCTCTTGAGGAAAGGGGTGTGACCACCTCGTGACGGTCTACGGTTACGGTTCCGGGGCAGGTACGCCTCACGACCCGCACGTCGACGTCGGGGCCTACGTCCTCGGCGTCCTCGACGACGCCGACATGGCGCGCTTCGAGGAGCACCTGGCCATCTGCCACCAGTGCGGACAGCAGCTCGACGAGCTGAGCGGGCTGGTGCCCGTGCTCGCCGAACTCGCCCCCGCCGGCGCCGGCGCACCGCTGCCGCCCAGCGGCGACGCGGTCCTCGGCAAGCTGCTCGGCAAGGTCTCCGACGAGCGCAGGACCCGCGCCCGGCGCAGGATGTTCGCGCTCGCCGCGTCCGTCGCCCTCATCATCGGCGGCCCGACGGTCGCGGTGCTGGCCTCCGGCGGCTCGGACTCCCCGGCGGCCCACACCTACGCCCAGGAGTTCAAGAGCTCCGACACCGCCACGGGCGTCAAGGCCACGGTCGGCGTCAACGAGAAGAAGTGGGGCAGCGAGGTCGGCCTCAACCTCTCCGGCGTCCAGGGCCCGCTCACCTGCCGCCTCGTCGCCATCGGCAAGGACGGCTCGCAGCAGACCGTCTCCACCTGGAGCGTCCCGACGGCGGGTTACGGCACCTCCGCCCAGCCGCAGCCGCTGACGCTCGACGGGTCGGCGGGGATGCAGCCGGACGACATCGCGCGCTTCGACGTCATCACGGCGCAGGGGCAGCGGCTGGTGTCGGTGAACGTCTGAGCCCTGCGGGGCCCGGAAGAGGCGCGGGGGGGGGCCCGGGGCGCGGCCCCCCCCCGCCCATACCGCCCGCGGGGGCCCCGCGGGGGGGGCTAGGCGCCCCCGGACGCCCAAAATATGGGCCCGGTGC
>NZ_JBIVLI010000040.1:0-52536 GCF_044751205.1 Streptomyces sp. NPDC088732 | reverse complement strand
CGGCGAGAAATGTGGCTAGGGGTTGTGGTTACTGACTGGAGTGTCGCCTGATCAGGGGCACGGTTTGCGGTCTGTGAGTTCACCGACGAGCCGAACGAGGTCGTCCAGGGTGCCCCGAAGCTGCTCGACGAGGATAACGAGGCTGGCTGGGTCCATCGCTACGAGGTCGGCTTTTCGTGCCGCGTCGGCGTCCTGCTCCGCCATGGCAAGGCGAGTCTTCTGGGCGTCCGAAAGAGGCGGGCGGGGCGGCTTGGACACAGGGTTCCTATCCGATCAGGTGTTCTAATTATGGCTGTCACCGTTGCATGTGACAACGACCGTCACTCGAAGGGGTGACGTCACTGCGGTGCCGGTCAGGCGCCCGCAGCTCGCGGCGGTGCCGCTGACCTGCGCTCATGATGTTGCAAATCTGCTACTGACAAGATGATCACTCACCCGTGACATTCGTGGGGTGCCTCCCGACCCCTTGCCCGCGTGGCTCCTCACGGAGCGGCGGCGGTTGGGGCACCAGGTGCGGTCTCTCCGCGAGGGCGCCGAGATCTCACAAGAGGAACTCGCTCACCGTGCGGGGATCTCGCGGGACAGCGTCCTGCGAACCGAGAACGCGACCCACTCGGCATCGGTGGACCATGTGCTGCGGATCGCGCGGGCGCTGGGCGTCCCAGTCGCTTCACTGTTCAACTGATCATGAAGCCCGGTGTGGGGCGCGTGCAACTATCGATCGTCACCGGAAGGCCACAGGGCAGCTACAGATGCCCAACCGATCACCGGCGGACCGCTTCCGCGCAGGTCGGTGCGCACGCCCACAGCTCAGCTATCCGCCGGCGGAAGCCCTGGCCTACCTCGACCCGGCCGATCAACCGGTCCTGCCGGATCTCCTCCAACAGGCGCGCGCACAACGCGCACGCGACCTCGTCGAGCTGCAGCGGGTTCAGCGTCGCCGGATCCGGCAGCCCGTCCGTAATCACGAGGCGGCATTCTCTGTACACGTCTGGCACGTGCACACCGGCCAGGCGCTGTCCATCCCGGACTGCGGCGGCAGCTCACCCGGCACGCGACCAACGACCCGGGCAGAGACCAGATACCGCTCCCCGCCCGGCGCGACCTTCCACACCTTGATGGTCATGGAGCCCTGAGCGTCGTACCCGCCAGCGCGCAGCGAATCGCCGGTGTCGCCAACCGGCGTGAGGTCGGCGCTCACTTCACACCGCCAGCCACGTGCGCCGAGCAGGCTACGACGGGCCAGACCCGCCAGCCGCCCTCTATCCGCACGCGGACGGCGCCTGCCGGTGTGAGCGGGCATAGGGCTGCGCCGCAGGTGTAGCAGGCCTCACCGTGCAGGCGGGCGATGCTGATGTCGGGAGGAGCGGGCGGGACCGTGGCGACCAGTGCGTCCATGCCCCGATGGTGTCCGCCGGGAAGTGCCTCAACTGCTACACGTGGTAGCAGCCGACGTCGTTGACCGTCAGACCGCGCCGACCCATTCCGCGAACGACGTGAGCGACTCGTTGTCGGATCGGGCCAGGCGGCGGAGCGTGGCCGCGTCCTCGCGCGCCCACGGGTGCTCGCGGGCATGCTGCGGCGCGATCCGGCGGGCGACCTTCAGGGACTCGAACGCGTCGTCACGGAGCCCGGCCCACAACTGCGCGCGGGCCAGCTCGATGTAGAAGCCGCTGCGCCGCTCGGCCGGCACCTCGCTGCCGGGCTTCCACTCGCGGGCCACGTCGAGCGCGCGGCCGGAGTGCTCACTGCCGAGGCTGACCGCGACCGACACCTCGTGGATCCGCACCGAGCACGGGCCGAACGCGGTCCCGCTGTACGTGCCTTCCGCGACGCTGTCGCCGAGGCGGTGGGCCTCGGTCAGGTGGGCGTCGGCGGCGGCCCCGTCTCCGGCCCGCCCGGCGATGACGGCGGCCCGCATATGGAGCGCACCGACAGCGGCCGCAGCCGCGGGCGCGTCCGGTGAAGGCGCGGCGTCGATCGCGTGCTGCAGGGCCCGGAGCCCGGCGGCGTGCGCACGGGCCGCGAAGAACGTCTCGGTACGGACGTACGCAACGCCCGCGAGGATGAGGGGGTCCTCGGCTGGAGTGGCGGCCCAGCGCATCAGCTCGATGAGGCGGGCCGACAGATCCCGGGCGCCGTTCTTGTACGCGACAGCGTCCGCCGCCCGAAACGCCGCGACGAGCATGCGGGCCACGGCCGGCCGGTCGCCCGGCGCCGCAATGTCCAGTGCGCGCAGCAGCTCGGCGAGCAGAGGCGGGAGCGCGGTCGCGATCCGCAGGTACTGCGCGGCAAGGCGCCACCCGACGACCTCGTCGACGGCGACCCGCAGCTCGGCCAGCGGCCGGACCGGGCCGTCGTCGGGCACGTCGTACGCGGCGATCGCCTCGGACAGGGCAGGCAGCGCGTCGTGCACGGGCCTGGTGGGGCGGTAGCCGCCGAGCAGCCGTGACGGGTCCGTGTGCAGGGCCGCCGCGATCGAGTCGAGGGTGTCGTCGCTGGGCATGCGGGCGCCCCGCTCGATCGAGCGGATCGTATGGTACGAGACGTAGGAGGCGTGGCCGAGCTCGGCCTGCGTCATGCGGCGTGCACGGCGGGCGGTCGCGATACGCCTGCCGATGTCGCCCGCGGTGTGTCCGGGCATACGCTTACTCCGTTCGGTGCAGCCACTCCGAACGGTAGCCCCTCCCCCGCTGTGGGTGAGGGGCTGCTGCACTAAGTCGTGACAATCCCGAGCAGGTCGGCGAGGTTGTCGGCCCGCCAGTCGGCGGCGGCGATGACCTCGGGATCGTCGGCCCACAGGTGACCCCACGGTCCGCGGCGCAGGTGCACCGTGCGCAGCCCGGCCGCCGCCGCGGGGAACACGTCGTTCGCCGGGTGGTCGCCGACGTACGCGATCCGGTCCGCCGGGCAGCCGGCCACGTCGACGAGCCGCTCGAAGAACGCGGGTTGCGGCTTGGCGACGCCCCACTCGCCGCTCGTGACGATGACGTCCGCGGGTAGGTCGAGGGCGCGCAGCAGTTCACCCGCACGAGCGGTCTGGTTCCCGGCGATGATGACCCGCAGCCCGGCCGCGCGGAGCACGGACAGCGCGGGACGCACGTCTTCGTACAGGTCGCTGTCGTCGAGCTGCTCGCCCGCGCCCGCCGCTTCACGCGCCATGGCCTCAGCCTCGACGTCGAGGCCGGGCCGGGCCAGGCGCAGCGCGTCCGCGTTGTCGCGGCCTTGCGCGACGACCGCGCCGACGAGAGCCGACAGGGTGTGCCGCGGGACGCCGAGCCAGTCCGACCAACCCGCCCACATGCGGTCGTCTCGTATCAGGGTCTCGCCGACGTCGAACGCGACGGCTTCGATCTTGGGGCGCATGGGGCGGAAGTCTATTGCGCGCGCATTAGAAAACAGCCCCGCCGTGACGGGGGACGTAGCACGGCGGGACCGCTCACCACGGTGCCACACGGCTCCGACATTCCGAGGCATGACTGTCAGACCCTCGCCGTAGGGTCCCGCTCATGGCCGACATCACCATCCCCGAAACCCTCGCTGAGCTGCAGCGAACCTCCGACGCCGCCCGCGAAGCCGTGGCTGCTCACCAGCGGAGCATCGACCGGCACGTCCTGGAGTGGACGGACGCGGAGCGCGCGGAGGGGGACCGGCTCCAGGCCGCGCGAGAGGCCGCGGCCGCCGAACTGCAGGCCGCGATCGAGGCCGACGGCCAAGAGGTTGGCCAGTCCTACGAGTACCGGCGTGCGCTGCGGAAGGCGGCGTACGGCGAGGGCTACGCGGGGCAGTAGCCGGCCGTTGGCCGGTGGGCCGCACGCGTCGTACAGTCGAACATGTGAACGACCTCCCTCCGGATCCGGACCGTCTGCGGGTGATCCGCCTGTACCTGCAGCTCCAGCTCGACGCGGTCGACGCGAAGATCCGCGAAGCCGAGGGGTCCGCTCCGCCGGAGCCGAGCATTGTCGCGCCGCCGAGGCAACAGAACCTCCCGCGCGGCCGCGACGGCTGGCGCCTGCAGCACGTCCCCGACCGCGGGCCCATCAAGGCAGTCCTCCACCGCGGCGACTGCACGAACGGCGCCGGCGGGTGGCTGAGCCGCAAGGAACTCGACATCGCACTCGGCATGCCCGAGGTCGAGCCTTGCCCGCGCTGCCATCCCGAGCGGGACCGGGCATGACGAAAGCGCCCCACCCTCCAGGAGGAGAGCGGGGCGCCGTTCGGGCAGGTTCAGGCGGCGAGCATTCGACGGGACGCCATGGTCAACTCGTTGTCCAGTAGGCCGTCCCACTGTGCGAGGGATAGAGCCAGCCCGTCCTCGGCGACTTCCTCGGCGGTCAGGCAAAGGCGGCCGACCATCCTGTTGAGCTTGCTCAACTCCTTGGCCGTCAGGTAGTTCTTCGCCACCTTGCGGGCCGCGGACTTCGGACTGGGCTCGGGCTTGCCTTCCTCCCGGCCCTCCCAGGTCTGCAGCTCCCGGGCGTTCCTGATCTGGGCGGCGGTCATACCCGTGAGGTGCAGGTAGAGCTTGTTCTGCATGGTGGCGAAAAAGATGCTGGACTCCCGGCTGCTCGGGACGTAGTCCGTGGCGTTCTCGGCCATCATGTCGCGGAAGACCTTGTAGTCGACCATCTCCCGGGCCCGCGCCAGGGCGGTGATCCGGATCTCCTCGGTCGTCAACGCCGTGAGCTCGGCTTCACGCGTCCGCACCGCGAAGTAGACGCGCGCCCGCGCGACCGCTTCCTTGGTGTCGTCGCCGGCCATAGCCACGAGGTAGGCGCCGAACCTCGTGAGGTGATAGTTCTGCGTGCTGCGCTGCGCGCCGGACCCGATCGGCACCATATTGCGCATCTGCGCAAAATGCTTCTGAGCTGCGGATTCGCCCTGCACGAGGGCGAGCGACGCCTCTGCCCTCTTGATCACAGCATTGAAGTCGCGCCACTGCGCGTACTCCATCAGGGGCTGCATGTCCCGGCCGCCCCAGTACTCGCGGCCGTATGCGTCCATACGGCGGATGTCATCGAACGGAGACCACCCCGGTGTAGTGCCACGCGGGGAGGGCAGGTTAGGGTACACACTAGGTACCACGGAGTTGCACCTCCAGGTTCTTGTTGCCCTCGCGCGGGGCCCAATCCCGCGCGAGGGCGCACTTATGTGCAGACGACTCACTTGTGCGAATCGCCCGGCACAAGTTTACGGGGCGCCACCGACACCCAGGCGCGGATGTTGGCACCAATCCGTTGTGTCGGACCTCCAGGGCGAGTTGAACTCGGCGTTCACGCCCTCCGTCCGGTGCATGCCGGTCCAGTGAGTGGCGCTGTAGAAGCCGAGTTGTCCGTGTCGCTGTACGGCTCGTAGCCCATCTCTGGGCGAACTTGCGCACCGGGAACGATGCGTTGAGCACGAGGATTGGCTTCTTCATCTGGTTGGTGAACTCGTCGCAGAACGAGGGGATCTTGCCGCTCGATGGAGTTGACGATGACTTCGGCTGTGAAGCGGTTCAGGAACCCGAACAGTCCGTCGTTGTTCCTCTGGCACGGTGGGCCGCAGGCCATCACGATCGTGTGGCCCTCGACATGACGAAAGCGCCCCCGCCACCGGCCGAAGCCGGGACGGGGGCGCATCGTCACGCGTACTCGGACGCCCTGCCCTCGTGCGCCGCCGGTACGACAGCCGGCTCGATCGACCGCGGTCATACCCCGACGTCGTGCAGGTACGGCCGGACCTCATCAGGTATCGGCTGCGGAGGCGGCGGAGGCTCCAACCCGGACGCCCGAATGTGGCCGACCATGTCGCGGATCCAGCCGACCAGGTACCGGACGGTGAAGTCCTGCGTGGTGACCCGGACCTGCAGGGCCTCGGCCTCCCGGTCGGACTCGTCGGCCCGCTTCTCCAGCCGCTCGATGTCCTTCTCCATGCGGTCCGTGACGACGGTGAAGTCGTCCCGCCGCTCCTGCCGCTTGGTCCTGCGCGCGGAACGAGCGGCGACCACGGCACCCGACGCGCCGACCACCGCCATCGCCGCATTCACCCAGGTGTCCACGCTCACCGGACCACACCCACTCTCTTGTGCCGAGTGGGCTCGTCCCACCCGGCAACGACCAGCACGGGCGCCGCGATTGCGGCCCATACGACCGAGGACACCCACCCCCGCGGGGCATCCCCGACGGCCCACGACATGAAGTAGCTGACCGTCCACGGCAGGACGATCAGCGGCAGCGACAGGAATCCGGGCCAATCCCTACCCTCAGGCAGCCACGCGGCCATCGCCGCGATGACGCCCGACACCACCCACAGCCACGCCCACGCGACCAGCGGCATGACGTGCAGCGCCGGACCGAGTCCACGCTGATCCGGCTGAGGGGTGATGAGCTGCGCCCACCCGTACACGGCCCACACGGACCCGTAGCAGGTGAGGATCGCGC
This sequence comes from Streptomyces sp. NPDC088732, assembly GCF_044751205.1. Taxonomy (NCBI): domain Bacteria; kingdom Bacillati; phylum Actinomycetota; class Actinomycetes; order Kitasatosporales; family Streptomycetaceae; genus Streptomyces; species Streptomyces sp. NPDC088732. The sequence goes on along the minus strand of NZ_JBIVLI010000040.1, from coordinate 46,114 downwards.
CCCGGCGGCCCAGCCGTCTGGCGACCCGCCGGGCCGCCGGGCACGGCATCAGGCGTCCGGGTTCGTGCGGTTGGGCACCGCGAACGTGATGCCCCACGCGGTGAGGACGGCCAGGACGATGGTGACGCCCTCACCGGTCGTGATGACGTTGTCCTGCGCGGCGGTGACCGCGGCCGCGGATCCGGCCGCGAGGCCGGACACGATGGACTTGGCGATGCTGGAGATCTTCATAAGCGGGCTCTCTCTGTGAGGTGCGGGCACCAGGCGCGGGCGCGCCCGGTGAGTCAGGAGTGGGCGTCGGAGCCGGTGATCGATACGTCGACCTTGACTACCGCCGCCGCGATGGCCTTCTCGACGGCGGCGATGACCTCGTCGGTGTCGACGTCCTCGCCGAGCTGGCCGGCCAGGGTCGTCACCGTGGCGGTCAGGCCGGCGACCTCCGCGCGGAGGGCCTTGAGCTGCGCCATGACGGCGTCGGAGTGGCCGTCTTCCGAGGTCTGCAGGGCGGACGCCGTGGTCTGGCCCGGCGTGCCGTCTCCATTCGGGCGGTGTGGGTTGGTGAGCTTCTTCGCCCACACCGCTTGGGCGGTGGCCTGAGCGACCTTGCTGATCTCGGCATCGGTCAGGGGCATGTCGGTGTCCTCCTCGGGACTCCAGTTGGCGGGGTGGGTGAGGCGCTCGGCGACGTCCGCACGGAGCTGGCTCATCGTGAGGTTGAAGCGACCGCGCGAGCCGTAGCCCTCGACGGGCCCCTTCGGGTCGGGTTTGCCCTCGACACTGGTCTCCAGGTGCCCGGCGCATGACTGGGCGGACCAGCCGTAGTGGCGGCAGAGCGCGGCGTTCCAGCGGACGAGGGCGTCGTACTGGGCGCGCGGGTAGACGTCCTTGCCGTCGCCGAGGTTCTCGGTCTCGATGCCGTACGCGCAGTCGTTGCCGTCGACCGTGCCGGATGCGGCGGTCGGCGCGGGGTGCGCCGTGGCCTCGCTGGCGAAGGAGTTGTAGGCCGCGGCGCCCATGAGCCCGGCGTGGTTCGCGCGGCCCGCGCTGCACAGCGTGGCCAGGCCGGTCTTCGCCAGGTGCGTGTGGGCGAGCGGCGCGGGCAGGTCCGGCCGCCCGGTCTCGGCGACCAGCTTCAAGGAGTCCCGGCCGCCAGTGTGGTGGTTGAGCAGCAGGTGCACCGGCCCGAACGTCTTGCCGGTCGCGCCGTCGCGCTGCCGGGTGCGCCAGCCGGGGTACTCGGCGACGTGGACGCCCTCGGCCCGGAGCACGTCGACCAGTTGATCAGGGGTGAGCGGTGTGGCCACGGTGCCCTCCCAGGGCATGAGGAAACCCCCGGCCTGCGGCACGGGGGCGACGGTTGGCGGTGCGGTTAGCTGGCGGTCTGGTACGTCAGCGACCCGCGCAGTGTGTGGCCGTTGGCCCAGCTCTCCGGGGCGTTCGAGGCTGCGTTCGCGCCGGTGGTGTTGGCGGTGGTCAGGGGGAAGATCACGTTGCAGGCGGCGACGTTGCTGCCGAGGGTGACCACGCCGTACCAGGTCTGCGAGCCGGTGAACCGCCCGGCACCCATGGAAACCAGACCCGAGGCGGCCGAGGTGAAAGGCACGCCCACCATGTAGCCGCCGCTCCCGAACGTTGTGGTCGAGCCGGCGGTGATCTGGAACTGGCAGTGGCAGGTCCGGCCGATCTTCATGTAGGCGCCGGTGGCCGTGCCGTTGTTCAGGACGGGGTTGGTGGATGCGGTCCAGGTGGGGGTGTAGGACGTCCAGGCGGCGAGCATGCTGCCGATCTGGTCGCGCACCTCTTGGTTGAGGAGGGCGGCGGTCACGACCTCGCCGACCACCCAGGTGCGGGGGGCGAACGTCACTGCGGCACCTCCGGGGGGTCAGGTTCGGTGATGCGGTTCCAGGCGCTGGGGTCGTCGGCGTTCCACCAGTTCCGCTCGTGCGGCAGCTCGTCCGCGACGGAGGCCTCCACCGCGTCGACGTCCTCGGGGAACACGACCTCGATCCAGCCGTTGCCGCACTCGGGGCAGGCGAACCGCGGATCCGCCGGGGTGACGATCTGCGCGGACTGGCAGGGGCAGTCGGCGACCCAGCGGTTGTGGTCGATCCGCGCCCAGGTGCGCTGCCCGATGAGCATCCCAGCAGGTGGCTGCATCCGGCGCTGCACCTTGAGCTCGTACCAGCGCCACACGCGCTCGGCCGGCGGGACCGCGACCCACAGGTCCGGACGGCGGGTCGGCGGTGGCAGGTAGAAGGCCTCCGCCCTCACGACAGGGATGGGTACGGGCACGGGCACGGTGGCCCCCTCTCAGTAGGCGAGGCGGGTCGTGGACCCGAGCACGGAGTACAGCGGATCGTCGAGCACCCATACCGAGTCGTTGACCGAGCGGCTGGTGTGGAACTGGATCCGGTGCGTTCGGGAGTGGATGTCCTCGGTGTAGCCCTCGATGAACAGGGTCTGCTCGGGGGTCGCGGACTGAGCCGGGAGGTCGGTGACGGTGATGACTCCGGACAGGCCGAGGTCGAGCAGGTCGCGGTACATCGCGGTGCCCATGGAGTACGCCTCGATCGGCACCTCGCGGATCTCGCCGCGGGGGTTGGCGTACCGGCTGACGAGCCAGTTCGCGGCGTCGAGCACGCTGTTGTCGCTGGTCTTCAGGATGTCGAGTGACTTCTCCTTCGGCCCGTACCGGGCACGGGATGCCTGGTCGACCACGCGCTGCGTCGCCCCGCCCGGCCTGGATGCCACGACGGTGTTGATCATCTTCTGGTCGTCGAGGCTGGCTTCGATCTCGGCGGTCACCAGATCGACATAGGACAGCACCACCTCGGGAGTCGGGTTGTACCGCAGGTCCCGGGACTGGAACGACACGCCCGCCCAGTCCCTGTCCGCGAACAACTTCGCGCCCTCGGTGGTCTCGACGGCCTTCATCATGTCCAGCGCGCGGGCGCCGCCCGGCCCTTGGCTGGCGACCGGGTCGAAGGTGAAGCCCAACGCCGTGGCGGTGGACATGCCGCTGTAGTAGCCGAGGCGCTCGATCCGGAAATCGGCGGGCTCGCCGGCGTACCCGGTGGAGCCAGCCTCGTAGTGGTCGGACGCGTCGATGGCCACGAACAGGCTGTTCACGAGGGTGTAGACCGCGACGTGCGCAATCGCCCCGGACCACAGAGTGGCGCCGAAATCGGAGCCCACGGACAGGCGCCGCAGGTCGTGGGAAGTGGCGACCGTGATCGGGCCGTACTGCGTGCCGTCGACGTAGATCTCCATGCCGGTCTCGTTGTAGACAACCTGGTGCCAGGCGTCGTCCGCGAGGTTGGGCGTGGTGAACGTGGCGGTGACGGTGCCCGTGCTCGGGCCGGCCGTGACGACCTGCAGCTTGCCGGTGCCGTCCAGGCCGACGGCGATCCGGTACGCGTTGTCGGTCGACCGCAGCGCGCACACCGTGCGGCCGGCGGTCGTCGTCCGGAACCAGGCCTCCACCACCACTGGGGTGACGCCGGTGTCCCTGGCGAACTGCATGCCGAGGTCCGCCGTCAGGTACCGCCCGGCGCTCGCTGAGGCGGGCGTGAAGACGGGGCATTGCTGCCCGGTGGCCGGTGGGCCGTCCGCGCCGGAGAAGGCGAGCGTTCCGCCCGATCCGGCCTGCGCGAGGGCCAGCGCGGTGGTGGTCGCGCCAGACAGGTCACCGACGCTCGTCGACCCCTCAGGCTCGGCCATCGGGTAGTACGAGACCGGGCCGAGCAGGAGGATCTCCTCCGTCAGCAGCGCTCTCAACTCGGGCTGCAGGTTGAGCCACTTGAACATGTCCGTGGCCGTGATGGTCACCTTGCTGAGCAGACCCTCCCAGACCGAAGGCCACTCATTGACCATCCCAAAAAAGCGGGGATGGACGACTGCTCCGACGAGGTCGAACTCGGCGAACGTCGTGGTGCCGCCGGTGCGCGTCGCGGCAAGCTGCAGCGTGACCTGGTTCGTGCCGACCCACGACGGGGTGCTGATGCTGCGCAGCACGAACCAGCCGAAACCGTCGCTGCTCGCCTCCCAGTAGACCGTGCCGGACGTCTCCCGGATCCGCAGGTACTGCAACCCGACCGGGTCCCACGTGTCCGACGTCGCGCCCGCGTCGCTGCCACCGACCTCCGACCGGCACTGCAGCGTGCCGGCAACGGTGTTGACGATGAACCCGATGCGGGTCCCGGCGGTCACCGCGTTGACCATGAACGAGGCGGTGCACGTGCTGGCCCCGGTCGGCGCCGGGGCGGTGGACACCCGCACCGTGGTGAAGCTGCCGGTGAGCGTCCATTGCCTGGTTGACGTCAGGCTGGACGTGACTCCGGCGGCCGCCGGGATCCGGATCCGGCCGCCAGTCTCGGTCACGGAACCGGCCACGGTCCACCGGCTGGCGTTGATCCGGTCGTCGTCGAAGTCGTCGCAGAGCTGGCCGAGCGGCCAAGGCGCCGCCCCGGACGGCGCGTCCATCGTGGCGACCGCGATCCGGATCGGGGTGTTCATCACCACGTTCGGCGCGTACGGGCTGGTCGACAGGTCCGCGGTGAACCTCCCGTCCAAGTTGTCCAGCGTCAGCGAGCACGTCGCCGGCTGGATGTCGGACAACTCGTCCGACGCCCCGCGCTGGATGCTCACCCCCGTCTCCAGGTCCACGTACCGATGGATGTCGACCCACGGGATGTCGTCCGGGTCGGTGACCGTCCCACCAAACCCGACGTCGACCAGGAGCAGAGTCACCTCACCCGGCCCTCCTTCCTTGGTGGCGCCCGTACTTGAGCTGGATCTGCTCGATCTGCCGCGCGACGGCGGTCGGGTCGAGGGCCCCGGTCACGGTGATGTAGATGTTCCCGCCGCCGCCTCCTGCGCCGGCCGCCATGGTCGCGCCGACCGGCACAGCCATCGACGCCCCGGCGACGACGTCGGTGACCCGAGCCACGGCGCCCGCGACCATCGAGGTCCGGTCGGTCAGGCCGAGCGCCAGGCCCTCTGTGGTGTACCGGCCGAGCTGCCGGAAGATCGTGCTCGGAGACTTGATCCCGAGCGCCCGACGGATCGACTTCTGCATCCCCGTGGCGATGGAGAGCATCAGCTTCTCGATGCTCTTCTGCTGGGCGGCGAGGCCCGCGAGCAGACCCTTGCCGGCCTGCTTGCCCGAGTCGTACAGGATGTCCGCGCCGCTGTTGCCCAGCGCGGTGGACGCCTTGTTGATGTTGCCCTGCGCAGAGTTGATGCTCTTCAGCATCGACGCGGACGCGCTCACCAGCGTGGACGCGTAGGGCAGCCCCTGCTCGGGGCCCATCTCCAAGATCTGCTGCAGCAAGCCGCGGTTGAGCCCGCGCTTCGCGAGGATGGAGATGTAGGACTGGAACTGCTTGATGTTCGCGAGCTTGGACTGCAGCCCGGACAGGATGCTGCCGCCGCCCGCCCTGAGCCCCTCCGCGTCGAGCGTCGACAGGGCCGCCCCCGACTTCGCGTTGGAGGTGACCGACGCCGCGAACGCTTTCGCCTCCTTGATCCTCGCGGCGATCTTGTCGCGGTCCGAGGCCAGCTTCTTCAGCCGGGCGTTGCCCTTCTCGATCATCGTGACGAGATGGTCATCGATCTTGGACTTCTTGCCCTTGAACGCCCGCTCGATGTCCCCGATCAGCTCGGCCGCCATCGCGCTGATCTGCGACGCGCTGCCGGTCAGCTTCACCACCGCGGCGTGCCCGGTATCCGTTCGGATCGACGACACCGACGACTTGCTCAGGCTGCGGAGGATCCGGCCACCCGAGGCGAACTTCTGCAGGCGGCCGGAGTTCACGGCCTCCATGAAGGCCAAGCCGTATTTATCGACGGCGGCGGTCCGCATCATGAACTCGCCGTTGCTCGCCATGATCGGCACATCGTCCGAGGTACCCGTACCCGGGCCCCGCACCGGGCCACCCGTGGCCAGACCGGACCGTGCCGTGCCGGCCGCCACCGCGCCGTAGTCGTACGTCCGCTTGTAGGTGTTGATCCGGACCGTGGCCGTCTTGCCGTCCAGGGACGCCACCTCGCCGCGCGCCCGCCGGATCGCGTCCTCAAGCTGGTCGATCCGTGCCTGAACCTTCGCCTTGCGCGAGTCCGGCACCCGGTTCAACTCGGCCTTCGCCTGAGCCAACTTGGCCTGCAGGTCGTCGAGCTTGCCGCGGATCGTGAGGGTCTTCTCCTTCGGGACCTGCAGGATCTGGTCGGCGAGCCGCTTGGCCTCCGCCTTGGTCGCGCCCATCTGCATCGCGGCAGCGATCAGCTTCTCGCGGCCCCGGTCGTAGACCTTTCCGACCTCAGTCCACGACGCGCCTTCCTCGCGCTTCTTCGCCGCCAGGTCGTCGGTGGCCGCCGCGAGCTGGCTGAGTGCGTCGCGGTTGGCGCGGCCCTTCTCCGTGTGGACGTTGAGGGTCGCGCCGTTGTCCGCGATCGACTTCGTCGTCGCGTCGATCGCGGCCTCGAACTTCGTCTGCGCGTCATAGGCGCTGCGGTTCACGTCGTTCAGCGCCTGAATGGCCTGCCTCAAACCATCGGCCGACCGCTTCTGCGCGTCGAGCTGCCCCTGTACGCGGATGGCCTGCTCGCCGAACAGGCCCATCCCGCGGGCCGTCAGCTCCTGCTCGAAGCGGGCGTCGTCGAGCGCGGACTGGTAGTTGTCCAGCTTCTCGGTCATCCCGGCGACGTCGTGGCCGCCCTTGCCGTAGGCGGTCTTCAGCATCTCCAGCGCGGCCGCGGCCTGCTCCGGGTGCCCGCCTCGCACGAGGTTCGCGAGCGCCTTGTCGACGCTGTCGAGGTTGGCTGCGGCTTCCTTCACCGGGGTCGAGTCGGCCATGCCCAGGCTGAAGATTTTGACCAAGGACTGCTGGAACTTGTCGACGCCGGACGGGTCGGTCGACGACCGCACCGCGTCGTACAACCCGGACAGGTTCGAGCCCAGAACCCGCGCTGCCTCGCCAGACACCTTGCCGGTCTGCGCGAGCCGGCCGAGGGCCGTCGTCATCCGGTCGATGTCCGGCGGCGACTGCCGACCAATGCCGGAGAGTTTCACCAGCGCCAGCACCAGCAGGCCGATGCCCGTCGCCGCGACCGCCGTACGAGCCGACAGCGACATCGCCATGAACGCAGCGCGCAGCGTGGCCATGCTGCCGGACGCGCCGATCGCCGCCGTACTGGCCGCGACGATCTGCGTCCGCACCAGCGCGAAAGCGCCCGCCGCCAACTGCACCCCGCTGATCGCCATCCGCACAGCGCGAAGGGCGAGCGCGGCCTGCATGAGCAGCGCGATGAAGTCGGGCGGGAGCGCGGCGACCACTCCGGCCAGCGCCCCGGCGAGCGCGAGCAGCCCAGTGCCGGACTGCGCCGCCGCGGTCAACAGGTTCACCGCGGCGGACGCGATCTGCCGCAGCGTGTCCACGAGGACCGGGCCCTGAGCCTTGGCGTAGTCCATGAACCGGCTGATGCTGCTGTCGGCCGAGCCAGTGGCCAGCAGCCGCGTGAAGTGCACGAGCCCGTCGTTCGCCCTCTTCAGCGACCCGGAGGAGAAGTCCGCGAACCGGTCCGCGAACCGGTCGAACGAGTCGCTCTCGACGCCGCCGGCCGCCAGCGTCATGAAGCGGTCGAGCTCGGCGCTGGCGCCCTTCACCATCGGGGTGAGCTTCGGCAGCACGCTCTCCGCGACTGCCAGGGAGTGCGTGAACACGGGCATCGTGTCGCCGGACAGGGCGTCCGACCAGCCCTTGTACGAGTCCTTCAGCTCACCCAGTGCGGCGGCCGCGCGGCGAGTGTCGGAGGGCATGTCGGCGACCGTCCGCAGGTAGTCCTCCTGCGCGTCGACGGCCGCCTTCGAGCGGGCTCCGCTGTCCGCGACCGCCTTCTCGTACTTCTTCTGCGCCTCCGACGCCTCACCCAGCGCGAGCACCTGCGGGACTACCGCCGCACCGAACGCAGCCACCGCGACCGCCGCCGCACCGGTCTGCGCGATCAGTGGCGCCAGCGCGGCAGCGGCCGGCGCCGCCGCCGAGACAGCGAGCAGCCGCTTCTCCAGCGTCGACGCCGATTTGCCCGCGCCGTCGAGGACGCGGGACAGGCGATCCCGGCCCTCCAGGACGAACGTCATGGTCGTAGCCACTACTCACCCCCGGGTGCTTGAGCCTGCTGGGAAATGTGGACCTTGATCCAGGCGATGGCGGAGGCGAGTTCCTCGCGGGACAGGCAGTCGATCTCCCACGGCCGGATGTGCAGCAGGTGAGCGAGCAGCCAGCGGTACGTCAGGATGTCGCCGCTGATTCCTCCGGGTCCGTCGGCTCGTCGGCCGCGGGCGCCTCGGCCGCCACGACGGCCGGGGCCGGCGCTTTTGGGGCCGTCTGCTGCATGGCGCGCTCGACGTCGGCGGGGTCCTGCGCCAGGGTGCGCAGGTGGCCGAGCATCGCCTCGAAGGCGGCGGACCCTTCGGGCGCCTCATCGTCGTCGCGCAGTGCCTCGACGAGTTCGACGATCTCCGACGACTCCAGCCGCGCCTTCAGCCGGCGCTTCCAGCCGGGGACGTCGCACTGGGAGAACCGCAGCGTCGGCTCGGCCCGCTTCCGGAACGCCCACAGCACTGCACGCATCGCAGTCGGCGACTGCGACTTCAGGGCGCGCTCGACGTCGTCCCACTCCAGGCCGGTCGCCGACTCGATCACGGCGGACTCGATCGCGGACAGGTCTTCGGTGGAGACCTGCTCGGGGGTGCCGCCGTCGGGGGTGTACGTGACGATCATGGGGGCTTCTCTCCTTCGAGGGGGCTGTCAGTTCAGGCGCTGGCGGACGTCGTCGAGGACCCGTTCGACCTCGCGCTCCATGCGCGCCCGGTGCTTGCGGATGGTCGAGTCCCACCAGGGGTCGGCGTACTGCGACACCCAGCGCCGCCGGTTGCGGAACACCGGGTGCCGGAGGCGGCCCTCGTCCAGCCGGGCCGGGACGTTGCGCATGCCGGGCGGGAGCGCGGACTTGTCGACCCATACCCGGGCGCCCGGGGTGCCGGTGTTCCGGACGCTGATGCGGATGGCGTTGGCGATGGTGATGCGCAGGGGTCGGGTGTTCGGGCTGGGGCCGCCGGGTACCCGGCGGCCCTGGCTCCGGATCTGCAGGGTGCGCACCCGGTCCTGCAGCCCGTCCCGCAGCGGCTCGGCGGCCCTGCGGATTCGGCGCTGCATCGACGCCCGGATGTTCTCGTGGCCAGCAGCTCGGAGCTTCCGCTGGAGTTCGAGCAACTGGCCGGTGCCGGTGATCCGTACGTCGCGCACGTGGTCACCTCACAGCGTGACGTCGGTGCTCATGTACTCGATCTTGGGCAGGTTGGTGCCGTCGTACAGGCCGGTGAAATTGAAGCTGGGCTTGACAACCGCGAACCCTTCGACCTGCGGCGGAGCGTCGTCGAACTTGATCACCGGCAGGGTGAACCTGATCGTTTCCTTGAAGGTCGCCGCGATGGTCGGGCCGATGAACTCCCACACGAAGCTGGTGCCGGCGTCGCTGGTGTGGAGGTCGTCGATCGTGGTGTCGACGTAGTCCATCTCGATCGTGCCGCTGATCTTCACCAGCTCGTTCGAGATCGGCTCTTTCTTCAGCCCGTTCGCGCCCGCGTAGTAGCGGTCGGTGGCCTGCGGCCTCTCGATCTTCACGGACACCTTGCGGATGCCGTCCTGCGCGGTCTCCGTCCCGAACGAGCCCATCTTGCAGGCCATCTGCGCGAAGTGGAACGGCGAGAACGCCGGGTACGACGCGACCGCCAAGGTCTGCGTCTCGTCGCAATCCTTCGCGTCGATCTCCAGCGTGCAGACCAGCATGCCGCCGACCTCGCACGAGAACTCGGCGCTGATGACCTTGCAGCCGACGAACGTCTTGTCCGTGACGACACCCGTCGTCAGCGGCACGCCCTTCTGGATCGTCAGCGACTTGCCCGCCACGTCCGCCAGGGTGTGAGTCTGCAGGTACGCCGGACCGGCACCCTGCTGCACCGGGGTCACGGTCGTGCCCATCAGCGCCTGAAGGATCAAGCCGAACAGCTTGTTCGGGACCTCCAGGTCGATGGAGCCGCCGGCGTCCCGGGTGGTGGCCACCCGGCGCGAGGCCCCAGCCAGCAGCCGACCCGCCGCGATCCCCGCGCTCTGGGCGGTCTGCTTCCGCAGAACGAGGGACTCCTTGGTGAACTCGGGGAATTTGCTGGGCGCCACGTAGGTGCCGTAGCTGCTCTCGGCCGCCCAACCGAGCTGCGCGCCGAGACCGGATCCGATGCCCATCAGTCGTCACTTCCCTTCAGGGTCTTGGCCGCAGTCTTCTTCGCGGGTGCGGGCGCGGGCTCGTCGACGAACCTGGGTTCCTCGACGGACTCCCAGTTGGTGGTCTGGCAGACGTAGGCCTCGAACCGCTGATCGGGGACCTCGACGACCTCGTCGGGCTCCACCACGCGGTCACCGAGTTCCGGCACAGTGACCGGCTCGGGGCCGACGAATCGGACTCGTGCCATGGGCTCTATCTCCTTCAGGGCATGGCGAGCAGCCCGCCAGCGGCAGGCTGCGAACGGGATGGGTCAGAGCCGGGCTTGACCGGACACGGTGAACGCCAGGCCCACCGTCACGCCTTCAGTGCTCTGGTACTGCCGCAGGTTCCCCGCGGTCAGGTGCGCCCACAGCACCGCGCCCCCCAGCGTCGGCGCGTCAGGGGTCAGGTCGGTGGCGCGCAGCTCGGTCTCGATGACGGCGAGCATCGCGAACGCCCGGTCGCGGATCGGCTTCATCTCGGTGTCGCCGGAGTTCACCTCGATGTAGCCGCTGATCGTGAGGGCCTCGTCGCGGCGGCGGGCCCCGGCCGAGGCGAATTGCTGCTCGATGCCGACTGCCGCGTCGCCGTCGGGCTGGTAGCCGACGTAGACCGCCTCGCCCGGCAGCGTGGTGATCGCGGGCCCGTCGATGACCTCGGCGTCGGCGAGGGCCGAGTCGGGCCGTGCCTTTGCCGCGGTCAGGATCGCGAGCAGCGCGTCGATCGCGGCAGGTGCCGCAGACGTTGCCATGTCAGGCCATCCCCGGCGGCAGGCGGTGCGGTTCCAGCAACTGCAGCGCACGGTTCGGGATCGCGTACCCGAACCCGCCGGTGGGTTCCGTCACGAGGAAGTCCTCGCCCGCGCCTGCCGTCGCTCGGCTGCCGCCGTACTTCGTGCGCCACAGGTGCTGCACGATCAGCTTGGAGGCGTCGCGGATCGTCGGCGGGATGATGGTCCGGCCGGCCACGTAGACCGCGCGGAGCGGCCCGTAGATACGGCCGCCGTCGAGGCGCTCGATTACGCCCGAGGAGTCGACGTCGAACTCGCTGGGGTCGTAGGCGGGGCCGCCCGAGCGGATCGCCACCAGCGACGTCAGCGACAGCACGGGCGGCTTGCGGAGCATCAGCGTGGTTGAGCCGTGAGCCGGGACGTCGATGCGCTCGGTGAAGGTGCGGCGGACGCACACCCCGGCGAAGCCCTCGATGTCCTCCGTGACGCTCTCGATCCAGCCGCGCAGTTCGTCGTCCGTGCTGGTGCTGGTAATCCGGAGGTGGTTCTTCATGTCCCGCAGCGACAGGATCATCGGCGGGGTCTGCTCGCGCACGTCGAACGCGTCGGTGTACGCGCAGGCCGGGTCGGTCCACACCCAGCGCACGGCGTGGCGGCCGGGCTGCTCCGGGACGTAATCGACCCGGTACTGCCCGGCCGCGCCCGGCGCGGGGACGGCCAGCGTGGTGGTCGTGCCGTCCGGCAAGGTGACCGTCAGCGTCGCGGTGGCGGCGGTGGTAGCCACGCCTCCCGCGTTGTGGCACTCGGCCTCCAGACGGACGGTGTCACCGAGATCGAACGGCATGGCTCACCACCCCTCTCACCGGGTCTCGTGCTCGTCGCCGCGACCCCCACCGCGCGAGACCTGTGCGGCCTTCTCCGTTGCCTGCTGCTCGTCGGCGGCCTGCTCGGCGTCGCGGGCGCGGGCCTGCTCCAGGACCGCGTCTCGCTCCTTCGCGATGCCCTTGCGGGGGGCCGCACTCGCAGCCTCGGCGTCGAGCACACGGAGTGCCTCGGCCTCGCCAACGGTGGCAAGGTAGCCGAGGACGTCGGCCGCGTTGTGCTCGCTCGGGTCGAACGGCTCGCCGCTGGTGGGCACGTCGTCCTCGCCGTCCTTCGGCGCGGCGGTCGGAGCCTCGACGGTGACGAGCCAGCGGACCGGGGCCGGGTCGGCGCCCGTGTCCTCGACCGGCTCGACGACCGCCTCGACGACAACCAGTTCGTCGCCGTTGGTGGTGACGACGCGCGGGTGTGCCTCGACCCGCCCGGCCTCCGGCTCGGCGTCGGCCCACTGCGCGCGGTGCCCGTCGGCCCACGCCGCAGCCTCGTCATCGGGCAGGTCGACCAGGTCGCCCGGCGCCCACGAGAAGTCGTCGCCGGCGACCCCCTCCAGTACGCGGATGCGCGCCATCAGGGGTGCACCACCGGGGCGACCCGCGGGTTCGACAGCAGCACGGTCGCGCCGTAGATGCCGCCGGACGTGGTGCCCGCCGCGGTGACGATGGCCCGGACGTACCGCTTCCCGCCCTTGTAGCCGACCTCGAAGATCTTGTTGTCGTCCGTCGCCGCGATCGCCGGCTCGGTTCCCTGCAGGAAGGAGTCGGCGACGGCCGTGAAGTTCGTTCCGTCGTCGGAGTCCTGCACCTCGATGGTGTGGGTGCCGTCGGTGATCGTGCCCGTGTGGACCACGACCGTGGCGTCCTGGTACATGCATCCGTTGACGTTGCGGTCCACCGAGGTGCCGTTCGCCGAGGCGGTACGCGCGACGATCGCCAGCGTCTCGCGCTCTGTGACGTTGTTGTACGCGTCCCTCACGACGCGCTCCTCTCATGTCGTGCCGGGCCCGGAGCCACGCGGCTCCGGGCCATGGGGCTGGGATGGATCAGGTCGCGGAGTGCGCGTACGCGCGGATCGCCTGCGTGTCGTCGACCATGCCGTCGAAGCGGGCGAAGCCGAGGAACCCGACCTGCAGATAGTCGGCGTAGCGCTCGGTGAGCCGCATCATCTGCACGTCGAGCACCTGCCGGATGAGGTAGCCAGCCGCGATGTCGCCGAACACCAGGCTCTTGGCGTTCGCGGCCGGAGCAGGCATGCCGTTGTCGAGGGCGTACTCGAACCCGTTGATCGTGGCGGGGAATCCGGGTGCCGGGATCGGAACCCAGAGCGGGCGCTGCTGGCCGTCCTTGAGCTTGCGGATCACCTTCAGCGCGGTGTCGCCCATCAGGTACTTCGCGTTTGCTCGGTAGGCGCTGTCGACGGAGTGCTCCAGGTCGACGAGGTCGTCGTAGATGATCGATGTGGTCTGGCCGTTGGCGCCGGTCTTACCGACCGTGACGTTCGTGGTGATGCCCTCGGGCTGGTCGACGCCGGTGCCCGTGATGAACGAGCGGGCCGCGCGCCGGCCGATGCGCTCGCCCAGCTTCTTCGGGAGCCACGTGTCGAGGCTGAACGCCGAGTCCTGCAGCAGGGTCAGCGCGACCCGCACGGTCTTCGAGCTGTAGGTGAACGCCTTCAGCTTCCGGCCGCCGAGCTGCACATCCTGCTCGCCGGCCTGCTGGTTCTCGCCGAGGATCTCACCCTCGTTGCCGGTGTCGTCGTTCGTCGGCCACGACAGGTCGGCGCCGGTCGACGTCGGGATGACGGTCGCCAGGTTCAGCAGCCCGCCGTACGCCTTCATCGCCTCGGTCATCGTGCCGCGGAACTCGTCGGGCACGAGGTAGCCGCCAGCGGTGTCGACGTTGGCACCCATGGCGCGCATGTCGACCTGGCCGTCGGCGAGAAGCAGGCGCTGCTCGACGGAAAGGCGGTCCATGCCGCCGCGCATGTACAGGCCGAACGCGTCGGCGTACCGCTTCTTCCGGTCGTCGCCGCCCTCACGGCGGTCGTCCTGGTCGCCGGTCGTGGTGACGATCTGGCCGCGGTCGATGGAGTTGAGGTGCGCCGCGCGGTTGAGGCGGTCGATGTCGCCGGACACTTCGGTGAGCCGTGCCTCGGCGGCGTCCCAGTTGGTCCGCTCTTCGGCGGTCCAGTCACGGCCCTCGGCCTCGCCTGCGGACTGGATCTCCTGCATGCGGTTCCACAGGGTGTTCTGCTCGTCGATCAGCTTCTTGAGCCGCTCGCTCATGGGTGGGTGCTCCTTCAGGGCATGCCGAACGCCCGGCCGTGGCCGGGTCGGCGGGGTGAGTACGGGCTATCGGCGGGGCAGGTTGTAGCGCGCCGCCAGGGCCCGCATACGGATGTCGACCGAGTCGTCGTTCCGCCGAGTGGTCGCTGCCGGCTCGGTGGTCGTGGCCTCGGGTTCGGTCGTGTCCTCGCGAGTGGACTCACCCGGCTCGCGGTCGGTGACCTGTTCCTGCTTATCGGCGGGGGCGGCGGTGTCCCGCCGGGTCCCCTGTGGGTCGACGACCTGCAGCAGGTCGCCAAGTTCGGGACGGAACGCCGCGCGCTTCTCGATCGCGGCGCGGTCGCCGCGGTGCACGAGTGCGCTGCAGACGCTGGCAAGTTCGGCCTCGGTGTCGACGTACGCGGGGAACGTCACGGCCGACACCTCGATCAGGCGGGCTTCGAGGATGCGCCGCACCTCGACCTCGGCGCTCTGCCCGTCGGACGTCTCGACGGTCTCCAACGTCCAGTCGTCCTTGATGACGTAGAACCCGAAGCTCATGCCCGTGATGTTCTTGTTGCGGACGTTCGCCTTCAGGTCGGAGACGTACGACAGTTCCGGGTCGAGGGCCGAGTCGACCGCCAGGCCCTTGCCGTCCTCGGCCAGATCCAGCGTGCCGGCCGACACGCGGCTGACCACGTAGTACGAGTCGTGGTCGATGAGCATCCGGGCGTCGCCCTCTTGCAGGGTCTTCGTGAACGCGCCCGGTGCGATCTCCTCGTAAAACCCCCACCGGAGGGGATTCCCGATCGCGGTCCGCGAGTTGAACACCGCGGCGTAGCCGTTGAAGCGGGCGCCGACCGTGTCGCCCTCGTCTGTGCGTACGGAGACCTCTGCCGTGGACAACGGCAGACGGCGGCGCTCCTCACTCGTTGTCCTCGTCAGGGTCATGTCTGGCTGCCTTCCTCGGGCTCGTCAGGGGTCTGCAGGAGACGGTGTGCCTCCGCCATCAGGGCGGCCGCGCGCGCCGCGTTGGAGCCGCCGGCCGCGCCACCACCTGAGCTGTTGGCCAGCGGGTCGGATCCCAGCGGCGCCATGTACAGCGGCTGCAGGTGCAGGTCGCCCTCGGCACCGATCGGCGGCCGGTCTTCGAGGTCGAGGATGTCGTTCGCCGAGTAGGCGCCGACGTCGCGCATCGCCCGGTAGAACGTGGCACGCGCCGCGCTGTCGCCGCGGAGCAGGCCACCGAGCTGGTACTTCGCGTACTGCTGCGTGCCCGGCAGTAGTTCCTTCGTGACCCGCTGCTCGGTCGGGGTCAGCCAGGTCGGCGCCAGGTCGAAGGTGACCCAGCCCTGTGCCTGCTGCTCAAGGCCGGTCCCCCAGCTCGTGGACTTGGCGGTCTCCATCAGCAGGAACAGCGGGACGCCGAACATCCGGGCCACCTCGGTGACCTGGAACTCCCGGGACTCCAGGAACTGCGCGTCGACGTTGGGCATGGTCACGGGCTTGAAGCTCGCGCCGCTGTCGAGCACGGCGACCTCGTGGCTGTTCTGCAGGCCGGCCATCTTGGACTTCCACCGCTGCTTGAGCGCCTCGGCCTGGTCCGGGTTGAGACGCTGCTCGGTCTGCAGCACGCCGCCGATCATGTTGCCCGAGCCGAACAGGCGGGCCGCCGACTTCTCCGCCGCCTGCGCAAGGCCGATGCCCTGCGCCGCGAGCCGGACCGGCGAGCAACCGGTGATGCCGTCGTACCCGAGGCCCGGGATGTGCAGGACGTCGTTCGGCGTCAGTCGCCACACCGCGCCCCAGTCGTCCGTGACCCAGAACCATTTGCCGCTCGGGTTGCCCTCGGTCGGCCGCTCCCGGTCAACCTGCACCCGGTCCGGTGTGAGCGGCCACAGCTCCTTGACCTGCTTGGCGTTGTTCCGGACCTTCTGGATGTAGCCGTTGCCCCACAGGACGCGGTGCCCGTACGTCAGCCGCCACAGTTCGAGAGGCGTCAGATCAGGGTGCGGATCAGCCAGCAGCGGCGACTCGGCCCGCTCCTTCGTGCCCGTCTTGTACACCGGCATCGGCAGCGCCGACGCCACCCCCGCGATCACCGACACCGCACGCCACACCGCCGGCATGTGCAGCGCGGACTTCTCCGACACCGAGATCCCGGAGTCCACCTGCTGGCCGCCGAGGTACTCCAGCAGCGATGTGGAGGTGAGCGACGTGGCAGGGCTCTCGATGCTCGCCCGATCCTCGAACAGCCCGAACAGGCTCACTGCCGCTCACCTCCCGCCCCATCACCGCGCCGCACCACCGCAGCACGCTTCTTGTCGGCGGCGGCCCGCTCGCAGGCCCACACGCCCAGTACCGCCCCGAGGATCACTGCGCCCGGGACGTACACCATCGCCACGCCCACCAGTCCGAGCAGCAGGAACGCCGTCTCCAGCAGCGTCAGCCACGGCACAGCGCGGCGCTTCTCCTCGTCGCTCACCACAGGTTCGGCGCTCCTTCATCCTCTTCCTCCGGCAGCGTGACCAGACCCCAGCGGGCCAGCGTCCCGGCGACCAGCGGGCTGATGTCGACGTCCACGCCGCGCCGCGCCCACGCGGACGCGTCCCCGAGGGGGCGCAGCTCGGCGCCGGCCAGCGCCGTCGTCAGCGGGGCGTTCCCCAGGTGCACGGTCGTCTGGTCAGCGACGGAGTCGATGAACTGGCCCGTGGCCTGCCCGATCTCGCGCACCTTCGGGGTCGTGACCTCCAGCGCCTTCAGGTCGACACCCTGCTCGGCAGCCGCCGCCTTCAGCGCGTCTTGCAGTCCCGAGATGAGCGACCCGGCTGGGCCGCCGCCGTCGATGACCCACGCCGCCGGGTCCCACTTCAGGGCCAGCTCGACGGCCCGCGGGATGACCCAGCCGATGCCCGGTCGGTGCTCAACGACCTCGACATGCACCGACTTGCCAGACCGCCCGGCCACGCAGATCGCTGCGTGTGAGCGCTCGGGTGGCATGTCGATGGAGAACACCACCGGGTCGCTGGGGCGGCTTGTGCCGTCCTCCAGCGCCCGCCACGCGTCCTCGTCGATGACCGACCAGGTGTCCTCTTCCTCCGACGGGTACACGCCGACCCCCAGCCGCTCGCGAGCGAAGCCCTCGGTGCTCATGGTCAGGCGCTCGTTGCGGGACTTCTCCAGCGACAGCCGGTAGCCGGTCGCCGGGTTCGCCTTGAGGATCGCCTCGTCGCTGCCCGCGTCATCATGGTCCGCGCAGTCCGGGCGGCACTCGTCGACGTGCGGGTCGATGGACCACTCGAAGTAGGCCAGACTCGGATCCGGCACACCCTTCTCCAGGGCTTGCAGCGCCCGGCGTCGTAGCCGCCCGAGCTGCACCGACAGGGCCCCGATGCCCGCGGACCCCAGGTACCAGATCTGCGGGTTGGCCACGGCCGCCATGGTCGGTAGCAGCGCATCCATCTCGTCGTCGCCGAGGATCATGTCCTCGTCGAGGATGTTGGTCCACCCCGTGAAGCCACGGCCCGACCCCTTCGAGCGGGCGATGAATCGGAGCAGCTCCCCGGTGTGCAGCTCGATCGACTCCTCGCCGGTCGTCTGCCAGTACCGCTTGACGCGTCTGTGCAGGTCAGGGCACCCCTTGATAAGGCGCTCGATCCTGCGGAAGGCGTTCTTGGCGGTCTTGAATTCGTGCGCGGAGTGGAGGATCAGTTCCTCGCCGCCGACGAACAGGCCCCACAGCTCGCGGGCCTCGATGATCCCGCCCTTGCCGTTCTGCCTCGGCACGTTGACCCCGACCTCGAACGCCGACCAATCGCCCGCCGCGTTCTCTCCCATGCCCTGGTGCAGCACCAGCTGTTGCCACGGGTCGAGCTTCAGCCCAGCGTGTCGCGCTAGGTCGATCGCCTCCTGCCCGGCACTGGAAACGAACGTCGACGGGACAGTCGTGATGCGAGGCCGCTGGTGGCCGAACAGGGGCTCACTCACCGGAGGATGTGATGGCCCGGAGTCGGGCCTTGCGCTCTGCTCGGTCATCGTTGATGCCATCGACCACATCCCCCTTCCGGTCGGCGGGCGCGAGCCTGCGCAGGTCAGCCATGACGGCGCGCCACTCGTGGGCGACTCGGGCGAGGGGGCCCCCTTCGGCGCCGTCCATCTCGCGAGCAAGCTTGATCGCTACGGCGACGGACCCGGGTGCGACGGTCGACACCCTCAGGGCGATCACCTCGTCGCGGGTGGCCTGCTCGACCTCACCCACGGTCGCCACCCCCGCTCGCTATTTGGGCAACCACCTACGGTCGGGGAAATAGCGGGAGCCGAGTGACACAGCGTGACATGCATGCATGGCGCACGGGCATCACGGAGAGTCACTAATTGTGCATCCATCGGAGGATGGGTCAAGATCGCTTCGGCTCACGCAAAAAGACGGGCGACAAGGGCGTTTTGGGTCGCCCGCCCCTTCGCTGAACTTTTGATCCACTCTCACGCCCCGAGCCTCGGGACCTGCGATGGGTGGCGCGTACCGCTACCCCTGCCGGGATGCCCATGCCCCCTCCGTGCGAGCCGAAGCCGCGTCGATCACGGTTCCGAGTGCTGCCGAGGGGTGCTGAGGAGGCGTGACGCATGGTGACTCCCCTCGTGTCGCGTCTGTTCGCGTTGAGTTACCAATCGCGCGAGGCCTGCGCTGCGGTCGTCTGTGCGCCGCGTTGTCGTGCCTGCTGCGAGTACCAGCGGGTGACGACTGCGTCCATGCCTGGCTGTCTCATGTCCCGTACGCGCTGCTCCACGATGCGCCGGCCGGGGTCGACGACCACGATGCGGGCGCCGAGTCTGCGGTAGTGCGCGCGGGCTTTGGCCTGCGGCATGGTGTGGATGAGGTAGACGTCGGCCTGGTCGAGGTGCCGCTCGGCCTCGTGGATCGCCGCTTGCCGTGCGCGGTGGGCGACCTTGAGCAGCGTCTCGCTGTAGTCACGGTCGTCGTTGCCGGGGCCGGCGAGTGCGATGGCGATGAGGTCGAGGTCGATGACCACGTCCCGGCGCTTGGCGTGGGCTCGGATCCATGACGACTTGCCCGCGCCGGGTGGGCCGGTGACGACGTAGAGCACGGTGTGTCACCGCCCTCCCGGCCGGGTGGATGGGGTCAGTTCCCGAAGGGCGCGGGACCGCTGCCGTGAATGCTCACGTCTGCAGCATCAGCGTCGTAGGTCCAGGTGATGAAGTCGCGTTCCTGACCATCAGGATCGATGCGCAGCTTGGGGCTGTCGGTGTTGAAGATCTCCCAGGCGGCTGCCTCGTCTTGGGCCGTGATGGTGCCGCGCCATTCCTTCATGGCGCCGTCGGTGGAGATGGTGAGTTCGGCCGTGACTGGGTATTCCGTGCCACTGGCTACGACCGTGGCAGGCCCGTTGTACGTCGTCATGCCGACATCATGGCCGAGGTTCGGACGGGGGCGCTTCGTCGCCCGTGAAGTACGGAGTGAGGGGCTGGTCGGGGGTGAAGCGGGCCTCGCTGTTGACCAGGCGCACGGTCGCGGTGCGGCGGGTTCGACGGCGCAGCCATCGCGTGAGCCGGTAGCGGAGGCTCCGCTCGTGCCGCGCAATGTGGGCTCGTACGGCGGACGTGTCGATGTCGAGTACGGCGTAGCCGAGGCCGGTCTGCCGCGCGCTCGTCGGGATCTGCAGTGTGGCGTCGCAGGCCGGGCACTGGATGGTGACGGGGATGTTGCCTATGGCCATGGTCACCACCTCCGCGAGGTCTTGGTCGGCGCGGCGGAGAGCCTGTTGCCGCGGGCGCTGTTGCAGCGACGGTGCGCTGACCGGGCGTTGGCCTCGTCGAGCAGGTCGCCGCCGCGGCTGAGGGGCAGCTCGTGGTCGAGGGTGAACGCGGCCGCGCTGCGCTGGGCTGCGAGGCCCACGATCGTGTAGTCGATGGGCTGGCCGCACCACCAGCAGGGCAGGCCCTTGGCGCGCTGCCGGGCGGTGAGTGATCTGTACGGGCGGCCGTTGCGCGGGTTCCCGGCCATGACGCTACGACCGGTCAGCGCTGCCTGGGCCCCGCCTCCGGCCGATGGCGCGTTCGATGTATCGGGCGGTTTCGGTGGGGTCGGGGGCGCCGTGCACGTTGAGGGTGATGGCGCCGTCTGCTTGGTCGAGCGGGTGTGGGGCTGCCTCTGGCATGACCACGTCGGGGCTGCCGAGTGCGACCGGGTGGGCGAAGACGAGCACGGCGTACGCGCCCGTCATCTCCTTGATGCGCTGCGTGTACTCGTCGGGGAGCGGCGGGCCGTCCCATCCGGAGAGCACGAGCGCGAAGCGTTCCCCGTCGCCGCTGAACGGCGGGATCAGGAGCACGTCGAGGTACGCGGGCATGGGGACCTCTCTCGGGTGGGGGCGAGCACGGCTGCGGCCCCGTACCCGGTGGGGTGCGGGGCCGCGGGGTGTCGGGGGGTCAGTCGTCGCCGAGGACGCGCCGGCGGGCTGTGCTGGCCTTGCGGTTGAGGGCCCGGCTCATCTTGATCGCGATGACGGTGAAGGCGATGCCGAGCGCGAAGAACAGTACCTGCGTGATGACGCTCAGCACCGGTACGTCCTTGGTGGCGTAGGCGATGATCAGCCAGATGACGCCGCCGCAGAACCAGGCAGTCCAGAGCTGTCGCTTCTCGGTGCGTACGGCGCGCTCGATGTCGGTGTAGCTGGGCTCGGGCATTGCTCCCCCTCGATGGTGTGGGGTGCAGCATCCCGTACGCCGGGGCGACCGGGGGGCGGATTGTCCAGGTCGTGATCGAGTGAGGAGCGCCGCTACACCGTGCCTGCGACGCCGCCGCTCTCGGGCGCGGTGGGCGTGGGCTCGGCGCTGGGTTCAGCGGTCGGCGTGGGCGTCGAGCTGGGGCTCGGGCGTGTCGGCGTCGCAGACGGCCGCGGTGTCGTGGTGTGGGTCGGCTTGGGGTCGGGCTTGTCGTCGTCCGCGCAGGCGGTGAGCCCGCCGAGGGCGAGCAGGGCGACGAGGGCCGCGCCAGCGGCACGGTGCATGGTGACTCCTCAGGTGTTAGGGGCCCGCCGTCCGGTCGCGGTGGACAGAGACGCCCCCACGGGTCTACGTCCGTGCGCTTGGGGCCCACCGGACGGCGGGGGTCTGGAAACGCGAACGGCCCCCGCTGGTGGGCGGGGGCCGTTGCAATGCCTGTTTCCGGGCATGCCGGTCTGCCCCAAGGGTGCGACACGTGATCGCTGTACGTCAAGTCAGGTTGAGGTATCGGTGCGCCGATTTACCTGGGCGGGCGCTGCGCCCCTTTGGCAGTGCGGCACACTTTCGGCCGTGGACCCAACCATCAAGGGCGCCTACATCGGCGCCAGCGCCACGGCTCTCGGCGCCATCATCGGGGTCGCCGGCGCGAGAGTGCAGGCCAAGGCGGCGCTGAAAGCGGTCATCGTCCAGGCCCGAGGCCAGCGCTATGAGGCGGCTTGGCAGGTCCGTCGCGACGCCTATGCCGCGTTCCTTGGCGCCGTTGAGCAGGCCCGGGGTGCCATGGCCCACTTCGCCGCCGTGACTGAGGTGATGCTGGCCCACCCGACGCAGCCCTTTGAGACGCCGTCGGAAGCGAAAGCCGCGCTCACCGACTCCATGAAGGCCCTGTGGCACCAGCAGTCGGTGCTGCGGCTCTCGGTGACTGCTACTGAGGCCGCTACCGCCGACAGCTTCCTGTCGGTGCTCAACGGGGTGCGCTCGGACTTGGATGCTTGGGTCGCGGAAGTGCTGTCCAACGGGACCGAGGCCACACGGCTGCGCGCTGTGTACGTGCGCCGGAATGCTGATCTTGTCGACACCGTCGAGCACTTCATCGAGAACGCCAAGGGCTACCTGGATGGCATGCCTGATCTCGATCCGCCGCCGCCGGGCCTGCTGCACCGTTTCCGCACCTGGCGGATCGACCGCCGGTATCGCTCGTTGGACATGTAGAAACGTCTGACGGGCCGACCGACGGCGGGTCATCTCTCGTACTCGACACTCGTACTCGACACATGGTTGACTGACGGCATGACAGTCCCAAGGCTGACGAAGCCGACGATCGCCGTGCTGGAGGTTCTCCTAGCCTCGACGGACGACTCGCCGGCATGGGGCCTCAGCATCTGCCGTGAGGCAGACCTCGGCTCCGGCACCGTGTACCCAATCCTCGACCGACTCAAGGGGCTCGGCTGGGTCGAGACCAGGATCGAGGCCGAGCCCCACCCCGGTCGCCCTCCCCGTACGTACTACTCGTTGACGGGGGCTGGTCGCCTTCAGGCCACCACCGCCCTTGATGCGCGCCACGCCCGTCGATTTGGGATCCCGCGCTTCTCCGGAGGCGTGGCGTGAAGAGTTTGCTCCAGAAACATCGCTACAACTTGCTACGGGTGACATACGTTATTGCGTTGGGGGTCTCGGCGGTTTCCCTCATTGTGGCATTGCGTGATATTACCCACGACCTAACACTCACCACGGTGGTACGCATGGCTGTCGTGGTGCTACCAATCGTGGCCTTGCAGGTTGAGGCGTTCCCGACTTTCAAGATGGCACGAGCCATGGACACAGCGAAAGCGAGCCGCAGCGCGGCAACTGAAGCTCACTTTGCGGTGCAAGTCTCCTTCGCCAGGTGGCAGCGGGAGCTCAAGGAACTGAACGCAGAGGCGGAACGCTTGGCCATCGCAAACCCTGGCTGGGCCTCCCATAAGGGCGGCGTCGTACGGTCCGTAGAAATCGGCGACCGAATGAAATTCCTGAGTTTGCACTTCGCCGAGCACGAGGTACTGAAAAGTCGCTGGGAGGAATTGACTAGCAAGTACGTTGCGGATTGGGGCCGATACGAGAGCCAGGCAGCGCAGGTGCCGTCTGCGCGGGTAGCCAAGTGGCTGCGAAACGCCTTCACTAACTCCCTCAGTTCGCGCTTGACTGATCTGGCCGTGATTGTCGCTGGTGAGCGCCGCAGTGGGGTCGCTGACGAGTGGCGCGCGCACCTGGCGGGCGCTCCTGAAGCAGGCGTTGTCGTAGGGGGATTCGGCAGGGTCGTAGATGCGGCGGGCTTTGTGCTCGCGGCGCTTCGCTTCCGCGCCCACGATGTTGCCTCGCCGCTGTGGCGTCCGATCGACTGGTTGCTCGTGGCAAAGACAAGGACTAACTCGGCCATCGCCGTATGCGTGGGTGCTCTGGTGATTTACATCCAAGCACACGACGGGTTCCACACCCTGGTGACCGAGGGGTGGGGCTGGTGCGCGGGATGCGCTGGCGCTCTCTACATGCTGGCCACATGGCTCCGCGGAATCCGCGGAATTGAGTTGGCCTCGCGAAACGGCCAAGAGCCTGGTCGGCCATAGCTCAGGAGACGTGTACGCACGATGTCCCACCGCCATTCTCCGTCGCGGCGGGACATCGGCCTTCGAGCGCGTCCCTCACAACCAACCGACATACCCGGTCCGCTCCCATTCGGCGAGCTGCTCGCCGTCGACGGTGAGCACGCTGTGCTCGCTGGCGTACCGCAGCGCGGGCACGGTGAACCGACTGGTCGTCACGAGCACGGCGACGTCCGCGTGGTGGTGCGGGACGGCCGTGCCGACGAAGCGCTGCACGTCCGGGCTGCCGACGGGCTTCCGGTCGTACCGCTTGCACTGCACGACGACCTTGCGGCCGCTGCGGGTGTAGCCGATCACGTCGGCGCCGAGGTCGCCGGAGCCGCCGATGATGCGCGTGCCGGTCGCGCCGCTCGTCGACATGAGGGCCGCGACAGCCTGCTCGAACCGCCCGGCGTCGAGGGCGAGGTACTTCCCGGTCGCCCGGCCCTTCCGGCGACGCTTGCGGTACTTCCGCACCGCGACGGTGACCTTCGCGGCCGCGGCGGCGAGCAGCAGCGCGGCCAGGGACCAGGCGACGGCCTGGTGCTGCTGCAGCCATCGGACGACGCCGAGCACGAGCACGACAGCGACCAGGCTGCCGGTGGTGCCGAGTGCCTGCCGACTGCGGGCGGCGGCGCGGGCGGTGCTGGGCATGGCTCCCCCTGGTCAGTGGATGGTCGTGTTGGCTCGGCTGAACATGCCGCGGCTGTGGATGTGGGTCTCGGTGTGTGTCGTCGACGAGCTGCTGCCGGACAGCCGGATCACGGCGAGCAGCAGCGCGAGGGCGAGCAGGCTGCCGCCGCTGACGAGGACGGCGAGGCCGGCGACGACCTGTCCGAGTCCCCAGCCGACGCCGGCGCCCGCTGCGCCGAGGCCGACGCCTCCGGCGAGCAGGCGTGCGGCGATCGGGTCGATGAGCGGGCGGGGCGTCAGGTCGCGGGGCGCGGGGCGGGCGTAGGCCCACGGGTCGGGGCGCTGCTCGATGACGGGGATGAGCATCCCGGCGTACTGCTGGTAGCCGATGACGCGGGTGTCGTCGGGCGCGGTGGCGATGTCGGTGGCGGGGTGTACGGCGGTCGGCAGGAGCGGGGCGGGCTCGGTGCGGTGCGGGTCCATGGGTGTCCCCCGGTCAGTTCGTCGAGGTGGTGGTCGGCTTGGGGCCGTGTGCGTACACGCCCTGCCGGGGGCGGTGCATGCGGTCGGCGGCGACGTCGTCGCTGAGCCAGGTCTGTACGACGGTGCGGTTCCATCCCTCGCCGTACTTGCCGCGGAGGCGGGCGAAGATCTCGGTGGTGGGCACGCCGTCGGCGCCGGCCTCGTAGACCAGGCGCCGGATGTAGACGCGGCGCTCGTCGACCGGGCCCGCGGGCTCGGGGGCGGGTGCCTGCTCGCGGAGGAACTGGCCGAGTTCGTCGGCGAGCTGCTCGGCCTCGGGCGACACCTCGGGCTCGGGCGGGACGGTCTTGCCGATGCCGAGGTCGCTGAGGATCCGGGACGGCGGCAGGCCGAGGCGGGCCGCGGTGCTGCCGATGGTGGATCCGCCCGGGTGGGCGGGCGTGTCGGGCTTCGGGGCGGCGGGCATGGGGGTGTCGGTCCTCTGCAGGTGGGCGGTATCGGTGGCGTAGAGGTGCCGGATGCGGTCGGTCGACCAGCGGCCGGTGTAGGCAGGGCCGTGGTAAGCCGCGGCGTCCTCGGGGAGGCCGGGGCGTCGGCCGGTGAGGGCAACGGTGAGGGGCTCGATGTCGCGCTCGGGGTCGATGCGGTAGCTCTTGCCGGGCAGGATGCGGCCCTTGGGCCCGCGCTGTACGAGGACGGTGCCTTGGTGGGTGAGCGCGGTCGCGAGTCGGCCGAGCTTCGGTGCGTTGGGGAACACCGAGTTGGCGTCGGTCTGGCTGGTCATGCCGAGGCCGGCGCGGTTGCGGATCTGGCTCTTGAGGTCACCGGAGCCGAACATGGTGACGGTGCCGCGCTGCCCGGCGAGGATGATGATGACGCCCTCGGACCTGCCCTTGCGGACGATGTACGTGACCTTGGCGAGCAGCGTGGGGTCGGTGACGACGTCGGTGCACTCGTCGACGATGATCACGATGCGGGGCAGTTCGGGTGAGGTGGTGGCCTTCTCGGTGCCGCCGAGGCCGAGCGACGAGCGCCGGTCGATCTCGTTGCAGCCGTAGTCGAGGATGGCGTGCCACTCGTCGGGGCTGCGCCTGCCTTCGGTGCGCGGGCCCGTGTTGGTGGCGGCCCAGTCGATGATGGGGCGGCGGATCTTCCCGTCGAGCAGGGGCTGCACCCAGGGCTTGATGAAGCGGCCGCCCTTGGGGTCGATGACGGCGAGCAGCACGTCGACCATCTGCGCGCCCTTCTTGACCAGGACGTTCAGGAAGTTCGACTTCCCGGCGTCCGTCATGCCGACGACCATCCCGTGGGCGAGGAAGTCCCACTCCATGGGCGTGCCGTCCTCGTACACCCCGATGTCGAACGGGTCGTTCGAGGTGATCAGCGCGAGGTCGTGGGGCAGCGGGATCAGCTCGGCGAGCACGTCGCGCTCGGTGATGTGGAGCAGCACCTCGGACGGGTTGCTGCCTTCCTCGGTGCGGATGCCGCCGCTGCGCAGGCCGAGTCGGCGGCCGGCGATGACGGCGATCCGGTCGAGGGACTGCTCGATCGTCTTGTACGTGACGCGGCCGTGTTCGGGCAGCGAGAGGCGCAGCAGGTACCCGCCGGGCGTCTCGATGCGGTCGGCTTCGTGGACGCCCTTCTGTCCGGCGTCGGCGAGGATGCGCTCCCAGTCGGTGAGGTCGCCCTCGGCCGTCGGCGCGTCCTCCGCGGTCCGCTTCGCGGCGTCGTGCGCGATGGCCGCGCGGCGGGAGTGCCGGTACCAGGGGTACATCAGCCAGGCGGCCAGGGTCCCGGCGACGAGCGACCCGACGGTGTACGGGCCGAACGGATTGGTGCCGGCGGCCCAGGTAACCCACATCCCGGCGGCGCAGGTGCACGCGGTCTGGTAGGCGCCCTGCCAGATGTTGATGCCGGGAAGGCCCTGGCGCTTCTCCTCTACGCCCTTGGCCCAGGCGCCGAGTCCGGTGGCCGCGGTGGCGGCCAGGGCGACGCCGCCGAGCACGATGTTGCCGTTGCTGCCCGGGGTGAAGTCGGCGGCGCTGTTGAGGACGGCGCCAGCCGCCCACACCCACGCCCCGGCGGTGGGCATCGTGGCGGCGCGGCCGCGCTTCCACGCGTCAGCGGGCCGCTGGGTGGCATTCGGCATTGCTCGGTCCCTTCTCGGTGGTCTGGCGGAGTCGGCGGTGGTCACTCGCCGTCGGACTTGTAGTTCCAGAACTCGCCCTCGTTGGGGCGGGGCTCCTCGTGCCGCACGAGGTCGGCTTCCTGCTCGGTGCGCCAGGCGGCGAGGACGTCGTTGCACAGGTCGGTCATGCCGGCGTTCGCGCTGCCGAGCTGCTGGAGCATGTCGACGACGCCGGGTTCGACGGCGTAGTCGTCCTGCAGGCGGTCGGCGAGGCGGGCAAAGGACCCGGCGAACGCTTCGAACAGCGGGGCGAACTGCTGCAGGTGCTCGGTGAGGTCGTTGACGGACGGCGGCTCGTACTGGCCGACGAACTGCTCCATGGCCTCGGTGATGGCGTCGACTTGGCTTGCGCCCATGGCTGCTCCCAGGAATGCGGCGGGTGAGTGGGGTGCGAGGATCCGCACGGGCTTGCCGGGGCGTGCCGTCGGTGCCTGCGCGAGGCTGATGAGTCGTTGTCCGGCGCGCGCGGCTGCGGCGCCGAGGGTGCCGCCGTTGGTGGCGACGTGGTGGCGGAGCATCCAGGCAGCGACCGTCCGGCGCCGGGTGACCCACTGGCCGGTGCGGAGGACGCCACCGAGTCCGAGCGCGGCGCACCGGGCGATGGGGGCGAACCAGTTCGCGCCGTCGGCGGCGGCCAGGCGCAGCATGTGGCGGCGCGCCCAGGTGAGGGAGCGTCCGGCGGCGAGGAACCCGTGGACGAGGAACGGGGATCCGGCGCGGCGGACGGTCCGTCCGGCGTGGCGGGCGCCACGATAGGCGGCGGTGCCGTAGCGGCGGACGCGGGCGGCGGCGCGGCTGGTGCTGGCTCGGCGCATGCGGCGCGCCATGGCGGATGCCGCCTTGCTGCTGTGGCGGACGGTGGCGCGGCGGGTGCGGGCGAGCCGGCTCGCCTTCACGGCGGCCGCGCGCGGGATCGCGGTCTTCGTCCGGCCGGTCGCGGTGGTGGTCCGCTGACGCCGCGGGGTCTTGGGTGTGGTGGGGTTGCTCTTCCGGCGGACCGCGGCGGCGCGTTGGGCTGCGCGGCGTGCGGCCGGGGTGCGGGTGGCGGTGGCGCGCTTCTTCGGGGTGGCGCTACCGCCACCGGTGGCGGTCGGCTTCGTGGCGCTGCTACGCGGGGCGGGCGCCACGGGGCGTGTGGCGGTCGTGGCGGTGGGCTTGGTCGTGGCGCGGCTGCTACGGCCGCTACTGGTGGCGCCACGCTTCGCGCTACGAGCGGTCCGGGTGGCGCTACCGCCGCTGCTGCGGCCCGCGCTACGGCGGCCGCTACCGGTGCCCGTGGCGGTGGCGCTCCGTGTCGCCCCGCCGCCACGCCGCGCGCTACGGGTGGCGGGACTGCCGCGCGTGGCGCCGCCTGCCCGCCGCGGGCTGAGGGAGCGGCGGCGAGCCCGGAGCCACATGCGGATGGTGACCGCCAGGGCGACCGCGGCGAGCAGCATCGCGCCGAGCAGCAGCCACGGCCCGAACTCGTGGAGCAGCCAGCAGCCGAAGATCAGGGCGACGGCGGGTCCGCCGGCGGCGAGGGTCGCGGTCAGGCTGCTGTGCGGGTCGTCGGCGGGGGCCGGAGGCGCGGGCGCGGCTGCGGTCGTGGGCGACGCAGCCGGGGCGGTCTGTGGTGCGGTGGTGGCGCTCACGGGGTGTTGCCCTCCTCCGGGCTGTTGTTGTTGTCGTTGTTGTCGCCGTCGTTTGTGCTGGTCGGGCGGGTGTTGCCGGTGCTGTCGGAGGCGTGCCGCCTGCTGCTGCCGGGCGACAACAACAGGCGGCCACGGGTCAGGCAGCACGCGGTCCGGGAAGGTCGGCGACCTCGCGGCGGACCTGCGCGCGGATCTTGCGGGCCTGCTGCTCGCTGTTCGGCAGGCCCTCCTTGCCGAGGGCGGTCGAGATGTCCCGGCCGCCGGGCTGGTGGCCGAGGGTCAGCCACAGGGTGTGGACGACGTACTGCGGGGTGCCGGGCTGGTAGTCGGTGACGATCGGCGCGGCCTCGGGCTCCGGTGCCGGGTCCGGCTCGACGGGCGGCGGGACCGTGGCGTCCATGCCGAGTCCGGTGAGCACGCGCTCGCGGGCCGTGGCGGGCGGCTCGTCGACGGCCGTGGCGATGGCGGCCGCGGGCAGTTCGGGTGTGGCGGGCGCCGTGGCGGTGTCGATGACGGGAGCGCTACGGCGGCGGGGCCGGGCGGGCGTGGCGGTAGCGGCCGGCGTGGCGACGGGCGTAGCGCCGTCGATGGCGGCCGTAGCGTCGGCGAGCGCCACGCCGTAGCGGGCGAGCCGGAGCGGCAGCAGCATCTCGACGGGTGCCTTGCGGCGCCACGCGCGGCCGTAGCGGGCGCGGAGCCGGGCGCGGTAGACGAGCCGGTCCTGCTCGATGCGGATCAGCTCGTCGTACGAGCGGACCTCCCACAGCTTCATGCGGCGCCACAGCACGAACGTCGCGGCCGGGGCGAGGAACCAGCGGGCGAGCCGGATGGAGTCCATCGAGCGGTCGGCGACGATGTCGGCGGCCCGGCCGATGGCGTGGCGGGCGGCCTCGGTGACGATGACGAACAGGATGGGGATGACGGCGTGCATGCCGACACCGATCGGGCGGGGCCAGGCGGCGGCCGCGTTGAAGACGATCGTGGCGATCGTGAGCAGCCACGCCGTGTAGCGGAGCAGCGGGTACGGCATGCGCAGCCACGTCAGGAGCAGGTCGAGCGCGAGCAGCACGCCGATGCCCGCGTCGATCCCGGCGGGGAGGACGCGGGCGAACCAGCCGAAGCCCTCGTTCTCGGCGACGTCGGTGACGGCGGTGTACGAGCCGGCGAATCCGACGGCGGCGATGATGAGGGCGCCGGCGGCGACCGCGTACACGAAGCGGCGCTGCATCGGCGTCAGCGTCTGGCGCTCGGTCACGGGGTTCCTCTCGGTTGGGGGTGGCCGGGCCCCGCGGGGGGGATGACGGGGCCCGGCCGGTCGGGCGGCTACTGCTCGTCGCGGCCCTCGGCCTCGTGGGGCGGCGGAGGCGGTGGGGTGGACCGCTGGTTCTCCGCGTAGTCACGGGCGGCGGCGGCGAGTTCCTCGGCGGCGGTCATGGTCACCAGTCCCCGAAGGTGCACACGGGGCCGCAGTCGCCGCGGGAGTGCGGGCTCCCGGCGGCGAAGTGGTCGGTGATCTCGCGACTGGTGGGGTAGCCGCCGGTCTGCTCGCGCTCGGTGCGCGGGCGGTTCCAGCGGACGGGCTCGGCGCCCGCCTTGAGTTCGGCGCACCGCGGGCAGTCGGCCACGTGCCGGCCGAAGTTCGGGCCGTGCGTGTGCGCAGTGGTGTCGCTCATGCGGTGGTCCCGGCACGGAGTGCGGCGCGGGCGGAGTCGACGGTGAGGCCGAGGCGCCAGCGGCGGAGGCTGTTGACCCCGGGTCGGGCGAGGCACTGCTCGGCGGTCGCCAGGGAGCGGCGCGCGTCGTGCAGGGCTCGGGGGGTGATGCGGAGGCCGGCGGTTCCCTCGGCGGTTCGGGCGACGAGGACGCCCCCGCGGATGAGGCCGACGGCGGCGACGGTGCGGCCGGGACGGGGCAGGACGATCGTCCCGGTGTCG
This sequence comes from Streptomyces sp. NPDC088732, assembly GCF_044751205.1. Classification (NCBI taxonomy): domain Bacteria; kingdom Bacillati; phylum Actinomycetota; class Actinomycetes; order Kitasatosporales; family Streptomycetaceae; genus Streptomyces; species Streptomyces sp. NPDC088732. The sequence continues at coordinate 15,691 of NZ_JBIVLI010000040.1, read as the reverse complement.
TCGCGGTGTTCGTCGGCGCGGGGCGTGGGGCTGGGCTGGCTGCTGAGCAGGTCGGTACGATCCATAGCGGATCTGCCCTTCGACTGGGAGGTCAGGCGGATCCCCCCGGCCATGTGGCGTTCCAGCGCCGGCCGGGGTTTTCCGCGTTCGGTACGACCGTAGCGCGAGGTGTGGACATTGTCCACACTTCGCTGAGAGGATGGCTCCATGCCGCCGCCCCCCGAACCTCAGGAGGTGGAGAAGTCGACCATGACGATCCCGAAGCTCGCCGAGCGTGTCGGCAAGAGCCGGACTCTCATCCACCGCCTGGCTCAGAACCCGGCCGAAGGCTGGCCTGCCCCGTCGTTCCGCCCTGGTAGCACCCGGCCGGAGTACCCCGTCGCGTGGTTCGACGAGTACTGGGCGGAGCGGCAGGCCAACATCCGGCAGGGGAAGCGCACCGACCTGGAGCAGTCGGAGGACGACCAGGTCGACGACGCGCGTGAGGTCGACGGCGAAGAGCAGTAGGCGAACGGCGCAGCGGCCCCCGTCCACGTGGAGGTAGGACGGGGGCCGCTGACGTCTTCGAAATTATGGACGCCGCCAGGCACCGCGGTCACGCAGCTCGAACGGCCGAACGAATACTGCAATTTTCCACGTGAAACGCCGTCAGGGCCCGGAAAAATCTTGAGAAGTTTCCCGAGAGCCTGTCGGCATAAGTATGCAGCGGGTCATCCAGCCTCACGTGCGCAACGTAAAAGTATGCCAACCAGTGAACCCACGCCGAGTGCCTCGGCGAGCGCCGATTCGCGGCTCAACTGCTGCTCACCGCCAATTTGGAGCAGCTAGAGCGTGCAAAATGGGAGCACGCACAAAGGCCCCTCGGGTCACCGACTGCTTCGCGGGCTTCGGTGGAGGGGCCTTGGCGGACTGTTCACCCCATGAAAGGAAAACGTCCTATGGACGAGAGTAGGGCACTGGCTGCGACCGCAGCCACTGCGCCCGCGGGCCCGTCGCTTGACTGGCCCACGGTCGCACTGGCGCTCTCGGGCCTGTTGATCGGCTCGTTGCTGATCGTCACCGGCCACGCGACCACTCCGGAGGCCGGCTGGTTCGTGTCGCCGGTGTTCGCGATGGCGGGCATGTCGGCACGGTCTCGCCGGTAGTTGCCCAGGATGACGATGGCCCCGACCTTGCCAGGTCGGGGCCATCGTCATGCGGCCGCCGCCCCTCCAGCCCGCTCCCGCGCGGCCGCGCGCTGCCGCCGGCGCGCTTCCGTCCGGCGCGCCCGCCGCTCTTCCTCGGCCTGCTGCACCTGCCGGGCACGCTGCTCGCCCATCGCCCGGTCAAGCCTCTGCCACAGCTCGACGAGACCCTCGCCGTCCCACTCCCGCCGCCGGGTGTCCGGGTGCCACGGCGCCCGCGCGCTGCACTCGGTCAGCCCGGCCGAGCAGGACACGATGTCAGGCTCGCCGCCGCCCTGGTGGAACATCAGCTCACCCTTGCATCCGGGGCACGGCATGCCGTCGAGGACGCGTTGCGTGCGTTCGTCGCGGATCGCGATGCGGAGCAGCCGCGCCGTCTCCCGAGCAGCGATGGCGATGTGCGCCCGGTGCCCGTCGGTCAGGGGCTGGAACGGGCCGGGGCTTCCGGCGAGCCGGTCCTGCAGCCACTCCCCCGCCTGCACGGCGCTTCGCCGGCCGGTCGAGTGCCAGCGCCTCGGGTCGGCCGAGTCGGCGCGGGCCTGCTCGATGCGGCGGGCGCGATCTTCCCACTCGACGCGCTCGGCGCGGGTTCGGACGACGGCGGCCCGGCGGGGCCGCGGCATGGGCATCGGCTCGCGCTGGACTTCGCGGGCGATGGCGTCGGCGCACGCGACGAGGGCGGTCTCGATGGCGACGGCGGTGTCGACGATGCCGAGCCGGATGGGTACGGGCCGGACGCCGAGCTGCGCGGGGTCGCGATCGGGTCGGGCGGTGTGGTCGCCGCCGTCGCCGACGTAGTCGCAGTGCACGCATTCGTAGGCGACGCGGTCCTCGCCGAGCGGCACGGTCCTGAGGTGCTGCGCGTGGCGGTGGGGCTCGGTGTCCTCGCTGTCGGTGGGCTGCTCACGGCGGGGCGGGGGCCAGGTGGTGCCAGCGTTGGAGTCGAGCAGGTCGTCGAGCCGGTCCCAGTGGTCGAGGACGTATTGCAGGTCGCCGTCGGGCGTGGTGGTGCGGGCGGTGTTCTGCATGGCGGGCGCTCCTGTTGGTGCAGGTGGGGCGTAGGCTGGTCCCGCCGAGGGGCGCCCCGTACATCTGGCCGGATGGGGGCGCCCCGCCGTCGTTTCAGGGCGTGTTCTCGCCGAGGGCTTCGAGGGCGGCGTCGACTCCGGCGCGGGCCGCGAGCCACAGCAGGCACGTGCAGTAGGCGTGGCTCTTGGTGTGCCATTCGCAGCCTTCGGCGTGGCCGACGGTCTCGTTCGCGTGTTGCCGGGCGGCGTCGTACAGGCGGGTGGCCTCGTTGCTCTGGTAGTGGGGCGTCGGGACGGCGAGACCGAGCTGCCGCCGGAGCAGCGTGCCGAGGTTGTATGCCTGCCGGGCGGGGCGCTGCATCCAGCGGGTCCACGGCGTCCACTGGGGGGCGTGGGGGTAGGGCTTGTCGAGCGTCGGCTGTACGACGATGGCGGCTTTGCCGACTGCGCACAGCGCTTCTGCGGCTTCGGCCAGTTGGGCGCGGAGGTCGGCGGCCACGGTGATCGGCTCGGGCATCAGGGCTCCCGGGTGGTGGGCACGTGGACGGGCGGGGCGATCGCGGCGGGCGCGGCCAGCACGAGCCAGCCAACGCCCGCGAGTGCCGCGACGATGAGCAGGGACAGGACGGCGCTACGCATCGGCGGGTCCGGTCAGGTCGGGGTCGGTGAGGGCGAGCACGACGACCTCGGCCATGGCGGCGGAGTGTTCCTCCGGGCTGGCGACGATCCGTGCTGCGGCCCGGCGACGGTGCTCGACCACGAGGGCGGCCGCGAGGCGGGAGCGGAGGACGCAGCCGGTCACCTGCCACGTGCCGTCGAGGGCGGTGCGGATTCGACGGGAGGCGTCGCGCAGCACGTCGCGGGCAGGGCCGGCCGTGCAGACGTCGGTCGCCTCGAAGTCGAGGGTGGGGCCGAGTAGCCGGACACGTTCGATGGCCAGCTCTGCGGTGGTTGCTTCGTGCTCAAGGTCCGCCCGGTCGGCGAGCACGAGCTTGCGGAGCAGTGCGGCCTCGTCGCCGGTGAGGGTCTGGCGGCGTTCGCCTCGGGCGAGCAGGACGTCTATGGCTCCGCGGCGGGCTTCGCGGTCGCGGAGGATGTCCTCGGTCTGCGCGGCCTCCGGCGTGTGCGCACTGCTGGCGCCTGCCGGTCCGCTCGGCGGGGTGCCGGGCGTGGCCTGCGCCGGGTCCGGGCCACTGCACCCGTACAGGGCGCGGTCGTCGCCGGTGTGCTTCGTGCAGGGCTCAGTCGGCGGGAGGCCAGGGGCGGTGGGCTGCTCGGTCATGGCGGTTCGGGCCTTCCTGTGATGGGCGTCGAGGCTGGTGACGATCGCGAACAGGACGGAACTCACTGCGGGTCCGCCGCCGGAATGGCCTGCGCCACGGCGGCGGCGATGCGGTCGTCGAGAGCGGCGGTCAGCACGTCCACACCGCAGTCGGGGTACGTACAGATCCCGCCGTCGGGCAGGTCGTCGGAGGTGACCGGCACCATGTCGCCGCTGTCGAGCACCGACCGGCCGGGCGCGTGCCGCAGGCACCGGAGCAGCCGGCCACCGCGGGACTGGTAAGCGACGGGCGCTCGGGTGGCAGCCGGCGCGGGCCGGACGCGGGTGTCGAGGTCGGAGATCCAGGCGGCGCACACCGCGGCGATCTGCACCAGCTCGGCGCGGAGCTGCGCCGGGTCGGTCTCGGCCATGGCCTCGGCGAACTCCTCGTAGAGGATCGCGCCCCACGTCTGGGCTTCCGCGTCGGCGGCCTCCTGGCACCGCGCGCGGGCGTGGTCAGCCCAGGACGCATTGGCGGCGCTCGTGCCATCCCGGTGGCGCTGCTCGCCGAACTTCGCGAGCTGCCGCTGCCGTTCCTGGTCGACGGCCTCGGCGAAGTTCGCCAGACCGGGTGTGCTGAAGAGCTTCGGGTACATCGGGTCTCCCTCGTAGGCTCGTGGTGCGCCGCCCCGGATTCCGCCCGGGGCGGCCGCGTTGTATCGGGCGGTGGGTCAGGCGTCGGCAGGCGCCTTGTGGACGGTGAACCCGCCGTCGCGGTGGCGGATGATCCAGTCACCGAAGCGGGCGACGACGTGGCCGGGCTTGATGCCGATACGCATCCCGACGGTGGTGACGTGGTCGTCGATGGACTCGGTGAACTGCTTGGTGAAGACGCCGAGCCTGTCGAGTTCGCGATCGATGCGGGCGTAGTTGCGCGGGGTGAGCTGCCACGTGGTGCAGCCCGCGGCCTCCAGCTCGACGACGGGGCGGCAGTTCTCGCATTCGCCGCGGACGTCAGTGAGGTTGCCGTGGTCGTCGAGGTCACGGTCTTCGACGTCGCCGAGCTTCTGGCCGCATCCGTTGCAGCACCGCTGCATCGTGATCGTGATCGAGCCGTCCTCGTGGGTGAGGTCCGGCGTGAAGGTGCGGGCGGTCATGTCGATCGGTCCTTTCGTTGCGGGTCAGTCGATGAGGGCGGCGGCCGCGAGCAGAGCCGCGATGGCGAGGGCGACGACCAGCCAGCCGCGCACGGCCCGCCAGTGGTCGCGGATCACGCACGCCGCCACGACGAGCAGCGCGCAGGCGGTCGGGGAACCGGCGAGAGCAGCGCCGACGAAAACACCCTGGTCCTGAGTCACGCGGCACCGCCCGGCCAGTCATCCACCGCGGCGGCCGTCACGACCTCGCGCTGCGGGTCGACGTGCACCGGGCCGCGGGTCGCCGGCCGGGAGTACCCGGCGAGTGGGTCCGGGTCAGGCTCCGGTCCGGGCTCGCCGTACAGGTCGTACAGCTCGGCGAGTTCCTCGTCGGTCAGGTCGACCAGGGCCTCGGTGTCGGCCTCGGACATCCCGTCCCAGTCGAGGGCGGTCACGGCCGCACCCGGCGCCGGTCGACGCCTTCCATCGGGACGACGGTCGTCATCTCCGCCAATCGCGACGCGATCCGCTCGCCGAGGATCTGCGCCAGGTCCGGGCCGAGCGGGTTCCCGCGGTCGTCCCGGTTCGCGCGCGCCGGGAAGTTGCTCGTGAACAGCGTCGGGAGGCACGCGTTGTACCGCTCGTTGATCAGCCGGTAGGTGACTTCCTCGACCCACTCGGTGGCCTTCGCCGAGCCGAGGTCGTCGAGCAGCAGCAGCGGCACTCGGGCCAGCCGCTTCAGCTCGTGCTCGGTGCCGGCCTGCGAGCCGTTCGGCCGGAGCCGCCCGTACAGGTCGGCCGCCGTTGTGGCGAGCAGCTCGTACCGGTGGGGCCCCGAGGCGGCGATCCGGCGCATTGCGCCGTATGCCTGGTACGTCTTGCCGGTGCCGGTCGGCCCGGTCAGCAGCAGCGACCCGGCGTCCTCCGGGTCCGCCGCCGCCCGGTCCGCCCACGCCGTCACGCCGGGGTGGGTGGCGTCGGACTTCCGGTAGCGCGGCGGGGTCGCCGTGGTCCACCGGTCGAGCGCCCACTCGGCACGCCGCCGACGGTGGTACTCCGGGTGGCCGGGCTCGTCGGGGCTGGGCTCGTCGTCGATCGGGCCGGGCTCGACGCCCTCGGCCTGCCGCTGCTGGACGCCCGCCATGATGCGGGCCAGGGCGCTGCCCGTCTCGGTGCTGCGGTCCGGGGCGGCCTCGCCGACCAGGATGGGTTCCTTCGTGGACACGGTCGTCACCATCCGTTCCCGTACGCCGTGGCGTCGGTGGGGTTGGAGTACGGCTGATAGCCGCCGGACACGGCGCGCAGCGGGGCACTGCCGCCGCCAGCGGGCACGTCGGGCAGGGACTTCCAGCCGGGCAGGAAGTACCGGCCGGAGCGCGGCCGGCGGGGAGCCGCCTGGAACGCGGCGGTGGCGTGCTCGACGAGGACGTCGATGCCGCACTTCCCGATGAGGGCCTCGATGAGGAACCACTCGGCGGGAGCAAGCTCCCAGCCGACGACGATCCCGGAGGCGGTGAGCTTCTCGATCAGGGGCAGCGACGCGGCCGGGATGTCGGGGCGTTCACCGATGCGCGGCACGTCCTGCTGGCTAGCTAGCTCTCTCTCCGTAGGAGAGAGAGGTGTAGGTGTAGGTGGTTCGGTTTTGCTTCGCGTTTGCTTCACCAAACCCGAAGCAAGTGCTTCAGCATTTGCTTCGCTGTTTGCTTCGGTGCGGGGGGTCTTCGAGGCCGCGCGCCGGGTCGCTCCGGACCGCACGCCACCCTTCCGACCTGCGGCTGCGCGCTTTTCCTTCAGCTCGGCGACCTCGTCGGCCGTCTTCTGGTGCAAGTCGTAGTCGTGCACCCGGTACTCGTCCGGCTCGACCGGCTCGCAGCGATCGCAGTCGTGGCCCGAAGCGTGCCACAGCCCAACGCGAAGCAACGCCGAAGCAAGTGCTTCGGGCTCCGGCAGGTCGACGAGACGGGTCACCATCGCCCTCGGAATGCGCCCGTCCGTGAGCTGCCGGGAGCAGTAGGCGAGTCCGCACACGTACAGCCACGCCGCCATGCCCCCCGCCGCCACGACCTTCGGGTGATCAGGCATGCCGTCGTGCACCGTGATGTAGGTGCGCTTGTCCTTGTCGGCCATGCTGCGTCTCTCCTGTGTGCGGTGTCCGTGGCCTGCGCGGGCCGGGGGATGTGTCGGTCACCCCGGCCCGCGGGCGCTTTCGGGGGGTGGGTCAGTCGCGGTGCAGTGAGGCGCCGAGGTTGAGCCACAGCGTGCCGTCGTCGGCCAGCACGCGCCGCGCCTCGGAGAACACCTGCCGCATCCGCTCGACGTACTCGGCCGGCGAGGCTTCGAGTCCGTACTGCCCCTGAGTCCCGTAGTCGCGAAGCCCGTAGTAAGGCGGGCTGGTCACGATGCAGTTCACGGAGCCGTCCGACAGAGTCCGCATCTGCTCGATGGCATCGCCGAGCAGCAGGCGCACGGTGCCGTCGTCGAAGTAGACGCTCATGCCCCGTCACCCCCAGCCGGGGTGAGCGGGCCGAACGCGGCGTCGATGGCGCTGCGCGGCATGGAGTCGACGACGCCCGGGGTGCGGAGCAGCTCCTCACCGACGGCGTCGCGCATGCCGATCGGTTCCCACACACGGCCCTCGCGGTCGACCCACGATCCGGGGTCGACGTCGGGGTGGTCGTGCGGTCCGTCCTCGTCGTCGTGGTTGTGGACGTCGGCGATCAGGCGCGCGGCGGTCACCGCCAGGATCCTGGCAATGTCGAGGGGGCAGCCGCTGCCGCGCAGTTCCACGGTGCCGCCGTCGCGGATGGTGACGGCGGTGTCGCACTCGGCGAGGTCGACGAACCGGTCGAAGAACTCGGGGTGCTGGCTCATCGGCGGGCCCCCGATCCGGGCTTCGCCGTCTCGGGCCACACCGCGGCCGGGGCGGCCGGCTGCTCCGCGTCGTCCGGCGCCGGAGTGACAGCCGCGACCGGGGTGGTCGTCGGGGTGAGGATCTCGGCGGAGGTGACCTGCGACGGGAACTCGTCCTCGACGGTCGTCTCGTTCCGCTGGATACTCCGCAGCGTGATCGTCAGGTCGGCCAGGTCGTGCGCCGTCCACTTGTCCGACACCCGGCCGATCTGCCGCTCGATCCGCTCCGCCGTCACGCCCAAGTCCTCGTACGTCTTGAGGGCCTTCGCGATGCGCTGCGGCAGCGGCACGCCGCCGCCGTCCCGGATCGTGGCCGTGCACAGTTCCTTCGCGTCGTCGACGAACCAGCCCGGCAGGACCGACAGGATCGCCTCACGGACCCGCCGAGCGCCCTGGTTCGCGTTGTTCTCGTAGACGTCCCTCAGCTCGGGCAGCGGGTTCTTCTCCCCGCGGGCGTCGCGCAGGTGAGGGACGATGAAGATGTTCGCGACACGGGTGTTGGCCTGCAGGTCCCACGCGTAGGCCAGTACCTCGGACTGCCCGGCGGCGACGTCGCGGGACAGCTCGCTGACGCCGTACTGCAGGTTGCCGTAGATCGCGGCCAGCGCTCGGGCCAGGTGGATCGTCGCGCCGGTCACCTTCGAGCCGCCGCGGGTGTAGCTGTAGAACGCCCGGTCGGCGAGCGACTTGATGCGGCATGCCTGCTGCATGTCGGCGATGGCCTGCTGCACCGAGCGGGGGCACTGCTTGGCCATCAGGATCGCGGCCTGCACCTCGGCGACCGCGCGGGACTGCTCGATCTGCGTGGCCTGCGAGGCGGCCCCACGGGGCGCCGCGAGGGCGGTGTCGGGGTAGGTCGTCACGTGAGGTACTCCTCGGTGTCTCGGCGCTCGGCGTAGGCGGGGAGCGGGAGCAGGCGGACGTCGTCGTTCCAGGCCGGCCACACGCCGTCGGTGGTGCACTTGGCGTAGGTCTGCAGGGCGCGGCGGTTCTTCGCGGCGCCGATGTGGAGCGCGACGATGTCGAGCTCGACGACGTTGATCAGGTACGGCGGCGTCTTCTCCTGGAACACGAAGACGAACGCGGTCTCACCGTCGGCCAGGCCCAACGCCCGGAGCCCGGACAGGTACCAGTCGGCCTGCTGGTGGTAGCCGTGCTCGTCGACGGCCCGCGCGATCGAGACGTCGTCGGCCTTCACGCACGTCTTGTAGTCGGCGACGATCAGCCGGCCGGGGCCGAGTGTCGGCAGCCAGTCGAGGCGGGCTCGCCGCATCACGCCGGTCTGCTCGTCGGTCCAGAACAGGGACTGCTCGGGGGATCCGTTTACCGGGTCGAACAGGGCCGGCACGTAGGGGTGCGCCCGGAGAGCCGCGACCATGCCGTCGAGCTGCTCGTGTTCGGCGACCTTGAGCGGGATTTTGCCCTCGGCGCGGGCCTTGTCGCGCTTCGCCTTGGCGTCCTTGGTGGTGTAGGCGTCGACGTCGAGGCGGGCCAGGGCGGGGCCGGGGCCGAGCACGAGCTTGTGCGCGGCGGTGCCGAACTCGAAAACCTGCTTCGGGGGCTGACGCGTGTCCGCCCAGTGCCGGAACAGCGCCGGGCAGGACGGCGGCACGAGCTTGCGGGCGCCCGTCGACGACAGGCTGCCGCCACGGTCCCGGAACGGATCGGCGTGGTACTCCTCAGCCGGCAGGTCCGGGTACAGGCCGGGCCCCTCGACGGTGGTGGGTTCCGCGGTGGTCGTCACCGGGTCCCTCCCTTCGGGGCGGTGCGGATCTCGGCGAGGGCGATGCCCTTCGTGGCGCACAGGCCGGAGCAGTAGATGCGGGGCGGCTCACCGGAGCCGCCGACCGTGATCCGTGTCCAGCCGTCCGGGGTCCGGCCGGCGTGCGCCTCCTTGCCGCAGCCGGTGCGGCGGCAGGGTTCGAGCAGCCACACGTCGAGGCGGGGCTGCCGCAGCGGTTGGGGCTCGGCGCCGGGACGACGCCGGGCGCGGGTCTTGGTGGTCATGCCGCGATCACCTCGATCAGTTCGGCGCCCTCGCCGCGGCGGCAGGCGCGACACTCGCGCCAGCCGTTCGGCCGGACGTAGGTGTTCTCCGGGGTGAAGGCGTGGCCGTGCAGGCAGCGCTTCTTGGTCGCGTTCCGGGCCGCCGTACCCTCGCCGCGCAGGGTGTTCGTGCGGCTGGTGACCGGGTCCAGGTGCCAGGGGTTCACACACCGCCGGTTGCGGCAGGTGTGGTCGAGCACGAGCCCGTCGGGGATCTCCGCGCGGAGCTGCTCGTACGACCAGCGGTGGGCCCGCACGAGGCGGCCGTGCTCATCGCGGAACTGGCCGTATCCGGTGTCCAGCACGTGCGCGGTCCAGAGCCAGCAGGTCTCGACGTTGCCGCCGAGCACCTTCGCCCAGAACCGGGCGTCGACGGTCCTACGCATCGGCATCACCGCCCTCGGGCGTGCACCAGCCGAAGACCTGCATGGTCTCCCAGTCGTCCTGGTGGTAAGCGAAGGGCTCCCAGCGGCCCTTGAAGTGCCGCCACCCGAGCGCGGTCTTCTCGCCGTCCGCCGGGTTGGTGGTGATCGTGTCGCAGCGGAACGCCCACTCGGCCACGTCGCCGTAGGTCCGGCCGGGCTCGAAGAACCCAACCGCCGCATTGGCGGCGCTGCCAGCGAGGACGTAGTACCGGCCGCGCGGCCCGTCGTGCGCCTCGATGTAGCCCCGCCGGCACAGGTCCGCAAAGTCCCCACGGATCGCCGCCCGGTACAGGTTGTGCGGCATCAGCCGCTTGTACATCGCCCTGACCCGGCCGGTCGTCCACTCGCCGCCCGCCAACTTCATGGCCGCGAGCAGCACGTCCCGGCGCTTCTCGGCGCCGACTCGGCGCGGCATGGCATCCCGGAGGTGCCCCTTGGGCTGCTCGATCTCCAGCCCGTGCAGCACACCGATCGAGAACGCGATGCCCTGTCGGCGCGGCTTGTCCTCGGACGTGGCCTCAAAGAAGTGGCTGAGTGCTTCGCGTGCCTCACGCAGGACGTTGCCGCGGTGCTCGGCGAGGAATGCGCCTCGGTCCCACACGTTCGCCTGCTGGCGCAGGACGTACGCGGCGGTCTCGTGGGTCATGCCGCGCGCACCCGACTCGATGCTGACGGACCCCTGGGTCTTCCCGGGGCGAATGATCAGGAACGCCAGGGCATCCGTGCCGTCGATCGCGACCATGCTGACGTCGTCGTTGTCGCTCATGCGGCAGCACCGCCCTGGCGCTGCTCGGGGACCCGGCCGCGGCCGCCGGTCAACGGGGCCCGGTCGATGTCGTGCACCGGCCGCGCTGGCGGCATGACCGTCCGGTCGGCTGCCGCGCGGGTCTCGTCGGCGAGGTCCGCAGCCTCGTTCGCCGACAGGCGGACCGTGACCGGGTGGTGCGCTCCGACCTCGCCCATGGCGTGCAGCAGCTCGTCGCGCAGGGAGTCGGCCAGCGAGCCGGCGAAGTCCGCGCGGGCGTCCTCGCCTTCGGCGCGGGCGTCGTCCCGGTGTCCGACGGCGGAGCCGAGGCGCACGAGGATGTCCTCGGCGCGGTCGGGGTCGGCGGAGAAGAGGGCGGCGACCTGGTCGAGGATGCGCTCGGCGTCGCGGCTGATGTCGAGCTCGACGCCGTGGTGGTCCGGGGTGGTGGTGGCGGTGATGTGCCTCATCGGGCGTTCCCCTTGATCGTGAAGCGGCGTCGGGCGTGCGCGCCGCGTGCGGGGCGGACGGGGCGGGGGTGAGGGAGTCGGCCGCCGAAGTGGGCGGCGAGGCCGAGTGCAAGCAGCACGAGGGCGTCGGCGGCGTAGATCACGACCGCTCACCGCCGCCGGTCGCCACCCGCATCGACTCCCACAGCCCGATCACCGCAGCCATGCCGATCCCGAACGCGCCCGTATCCCAGTTGCCGAACGCCTTCCGGTACCGCGGGTCCGTCACGCAGCCCTCCGGGTACTCACGGCAGGCGCACGCACGGTCGTGGTAGAAGTCGCTCAGCGCGCCGTTCCCCGCGTCGGACAACGCCTCGATTTGCGCCTCCGACAGCGCGGCCGGCTGCGCGTTCAGCAGCAGGTGCAAGCGGTCGACTTCGCCGATCAGCTTCCGCAGGCCCTCCGCCCACGTGCCGGGCGCCGGGTGCGGGGCGCGCGCTACGGAGGCGCGGATCTCGTCGAACTCCTCAGGGCTCAGCGGGGCGTTCATGCAGCCACCGCCGCTCGCAGCTCGCGGGGCTCGTCGGCCTGCTCCCGCGTCAGCTCGACGCCGAAGCCGGCGAGTCCAACCGAGACGCCCCGGTACTCTCCCGCCTCCGTCGACAGCCACGAGTCCCGGCCGCTCAGGCGGAGGAGGACCGACTGCGGGTCGATGCCGAGCGCCGCCCGCCAGACCTCGAAGTCCTGCGGCGAGTCGAGCTGCAGGTCGATGTGCAGGGCGCCCGGGACGTCCGAGACCGTGATGAACGCGGCGGGCATGTCGGCGTACTCCGCCGCCAGACCAGCCAGCGCGACGATCTCCCGGGCCTGATCGCCCATCGTCAGGCGCGGTGGCCGATCGGTAATGTGGGTGCTCACAGAGAGCCTCGCTTCCATGGGTGTGAGGTGCTGTGGAACTGGGGTCGCTTCCGGATGCGCGTCCGGGGCGGCCCCGCGGCATGTCAGGCGGCCGGCTTGTCGGCGGCTTGGGGCTGAGCAGGCGCCGGCGTTGCCGAGGCGGGAGCCGCGATGGGCTCCGCGGCGAGTGCCGGGCGGGTCAGGATGCGGCGGAGTCGAGCGATGACCTCCGCAGACGGAGGCGCGGTCGCAATCGCGCGGCGTGCCTGCGCTCGGGCAGACTCGACGGCTTCGTCACCGAGCAGCGCGCGGCGCTCTTCGGCCGTCACGCGGCTGCCTCGATCTCGATCAGGTCGTCGACGGTGCCGCCGTACGCCTCCTTGAAGAGGAGGAGTGTTTTCACGCCAGGCTTGGTCTTGCTGTTGAGCAACTTCGACACGCTCGGCTCGCTCAAGCCGGTCCGCTTTGCGATGGCATAGCCGGTGGTGTCGCCCTTCTGCGCAGCGATGTCGAGCAGGTGGGAGATGCGCAGTCGGTAAGGCATGGGTCACCCCCTTGCAGGCATGGTCATTGCTGGCCAGCGAGCGTTTCTTGCTCGCTGGCCACAACACTACGCTGATACCTAGCTTGCTGGCAAGCAAGCTTGCATGGAGGAAGGGTGATGATGAAAACCGAGCACACGTTCGAGTCTGGCGATATGCTGGCCGAATGCCGAACCCTGGCTTGACCTGCAACCTTGCCTGCAAGCAAGTACGTGACGACTTGCCTGCTAGCGAGCTAACCTGCGGTTATGACGCAACCCACCGACGGCTCCACCCCCACAGAGCGCTTCGGCGCGCGAGTCGCCGATGCAGCGCGCAGCGCTGGCTACGACATCGACGGGCGCGGCGGCAAAGCAGCACTCTCCCGCGATACCGGCATGAGCCCAACCACCATCGGCCGCATGCTCGACGGCAAGCGCCTGCCCGATCCCCAGTTCTTCGAGCCGCTGGCCAAGGCGATCCGGGTCAACCCCTTCGAGCTATTCGTAGAAGCCGGGCTGATCTCGCCTGAAACGCTTCGATCACTGTCTGAAACTCAACCATCACGGGTACGCTCACATCCCACCACCCCCGCACAGGCGGCGGAGGAACTGGGCATCACAGACCCCTACGGGCGCGAGATGTTCCTCGGGGTGGTCGAGCGACTCCGGAGGCAACAGGACCAATCGACCCCCGACTCTGACCACGGCGGGGGTGTGGCAGCCGAACAATGAAGTGAGTGTGGGGGCCCATGCGTTCAGGCACCAAGACCACCGCCGCCGTCGCCGCGGTCGTCCTCCCGATCGGCATCACAGTCATCCTGTGGGGCGTGTGGCTCGAAGAGCCTGCCCGCGCCATCGCCGGAGCATGCCTCGCCCTCACAGCTTCCGCCCTCATTGCGTTGCACCTGATCCGCGGATGGGTCACCGACACCACAGCCGAGCGGGCACGCCTGGCCGAATCCACCCGCCGGGCCGACGACGAGTACGACCGATACGTCGCCGGCCGCGCCGCCCAAACAGCCGAGCGTGAGCGCATGCGGCGCGACACCGAGATGGCCGCCGCAGCCATGGCCCGCCAGTTGGATTCCGAGCGGCGGAAGATGCAGGATCAGTTCGATGCCGAGCGGTCAGATCTGATCGCCCGCACGTTCGCGACATCGTTCGAACTGCTGCAACACGGGCTGCCCACCCCGTCCCAGGGCCGCGACCGCAGCCGGGACGTCGTGATCCCCTTCCCCGCTCAGCACCCTGCCGAAGTCGAGCAGTCTCGCGGCCGCGACGTCAGCCGCTGAGAAACCCTGGCTGGCCCACGAACGACAGCCGGATCCGCTCCGGCCCAATACGGGGCGCACCTCCGACGAACGCGCGGTGAAGACGCACCGTCACGATCTCCCGCAGCAACGCCCGCTGCTGAGGCAGCTCCAGCGCATCCCACCGCGCCACGGCATCCGGGCGCCCGGCCAGGCTTCGCAGCAACGGCGACATGCCGGCCGAAGTGGTCACCTCGACCTTCGCCTGCGCGTCCTCGATCAGCGGGAGGAGGCGGCTCTCCAGCGCCGCCAGCGATGCCACCGACAGCTTCGGTGCCCCGTCCGGCCCGAACTCCCCGGCCAGCTCGCGCGCCTCGTCCAACTGGGCTTGCAGGCGCAGGAGCTGCACCCGGGCCGCTTCCATGTCCGCGTCATCGTGGTCGCGTTCGAACGCCTTGGCTGCGGCGTCCGACCTCAGCCACTCCAGGACGCCCTCCACGACGTAGGCTTCGAGCTCGTCCGCCCGTATGCCGGTGTCCATTCGGGCGGTGCACAGGTAGCTGCTCTTCCCGTTGGACTTCATCCGCTTCAGGATAGGCGGCGGGATCGGCCGGAACCGGGCGAAGTCAGGTTCGCGCTGCTCGACCTCGCCACGCAGACGCTCGGCCTCCGCGTCGCTGATCGGGTCGTGGGCCTCGCCGACCGCGGTGACCACCTGGAGAATGGTCGGTCGGTATCCGGCGATGTACAGGCGGTGCACGGTCACGCAGCGGGGGTCGTCGTAGTCGGCGGCCCTGGCCTCCAGCTCGGGCACGATCACGGGCTGTGAGCCGGGGGTCCTGTATGACACGTGCGGCGGTGCCTTGTCGCACTCACCGCACAGGGCCATGAACGACAGGAGATGCCGGACGCGAGAGTCTCGCTGGGTGCGCCGGCTGGGCCGGTCCAGGATGCGCTGCACCTCGTAGAAGAGTTCCTCGGGGACGATCGGTTCCCACAGTGCCTCGCCGATGTCCTTTCCCTGGTGGACCCGACGGCCAATGTACGCCCGGTTCCGAAGCTGAATCGTGAGCTTGTCGTGCGACCAGGGCCTGCCGGAAGTCTGCCGCGCCTCGGGCTCGGTGTTCAGCCAGGCGGCGATGCTGTAGAGCGTGCTACCGGCCGCGCATCGCTCGAACATCGCCACGACGTACCGCGACCGCGCGGGGTGCGGGACCTGGTCGATGAGGTCGCCGGTGCTGGGGTCGTAGCGGCGGACATAGCCGTAGGGGGTACGGCCGGCGGGCCTGCCCTTCTCGGCGAGGCGGCGCTGCGTCCTGAGGTTCCGGTCGCGGATCGCCTCGGCTTCGTTCTCGGCCTGGAGCGCGTCCTGTGCGGTGGCCCGGCGGTCCTCGCTCTTGCTGAGGTCGTAGACGACGCCGTTGTAGCAGAGCAGGACGCCAGCCTCCATGCACACGCGGCGGAGCCGGACGTATACCTCAAGGTCGCGGTAGTAGCGGCTGGCTTCCCAGGCGACGACGATGCGGCACTTCTTCGCGGCGATGCCTTCGAGCATGGCTTCGAAGTCGTCGCGGGCCTTCTTGGCGTGGCGGGAGGCGGAGCGGTCGACGTCCTTGTCGAAGACGCCGACGACGGGCCAGCTATGCCGGTCGCACAGATCCTGGCCCTCGTGGAGCTGGTCGCCGACGCTGCGGCCCTTCTTGGTGGGGTCGTGGCTGTTGCGGCCGTAGAGGTAGGCGGGGAACTCCTCGCCCGGGTAGATCAGGTGCAGGTATTCCGGCGCGATCGGCATGTACCGAGGGTAGCGAGGCAACAACCCCTCGCACTAGTTCTTCGG
>NZ_JBIVLI010000039.1:0-59559 GCF_044751205.1 Streptomyces sp. NPDC088732 | reverse complement strand
TGACGATGATCCGAGGTCCGGCGTGGCAGCGGATGAAGGTACAGATGAGCCATCCACGACCGCCGGCGAGATCAGCAATGCGGGGCCCGCCGGGGCTGGTGGAGGCGAGGGGGCGGACGGTGATCCCGTGCGGCAGGGAAGCGTCGGTGTCGATACCGCGGTAGTAGGGGTCCGGGGCAGTGGTCAGTTCCGCGCGGGCAGCCCGGGCCGAGTTGCCGGCCGTCGGTGGACATCGCGTCCAATTCCTGTCGCGCCCCGGCCGCCCAGTCCATCTGCCACGGCAGCCAAAAGCCCGGCTGGAGTACTAGCCCTGCGCAGAAGGCATCGGGGCCTGCAGCTCACCGTGTGCCACCTCCAGGACCGCTTTTCCGGGGATCCGACGCCCGCGCAGCGCCTCGGCTGCCTCATGGAAGCGGTCCCAGGATCCTTGCCAGCCGATCTCGACGGTGACGGCCCCCTCGGCGGCCAGCTCGGTGAGAACGGCCAGGTCTGCGCCGGTGTCGCCCTCGATGACGAACGAGGTCAGCGATTTGGCCGGGCCGACGGTCGCATACGGCGGAAAGACCGCCGGCTCCCCGGATGTCCAGCCGACGCTCTGCAGGCTGCCTCCGGGAGCGAGCACATTCCACGCCGCCACCAGCTGGGAGCCGCCGACGCTGTCGATGACCACGTCGACCGGTCGCTGGAGTCCTTCCAGTCCGATCAGCACCTCGCCGGCACCGGCCTCGGCCAGCCCCTCCCTGCGGGCGGCCGAGCCCACGGACGCGATCACATGCGCACCGGCCCGCGCCGCCAGCTGAACGGCGAACCGGCCAACTCCGCCGGAGGCGCCGGTGATCAGCACTGTCTTGCCCGGTCCGAGCCCGGCGGCCCGCAGCGAGCGCAGTGCGGCCACTCCGGCGACCGGCAGGGCGACCGCCTGCGCCGGTTCCAGGTTTTTCGGGATCTCGGCAAGCGCACCCACGTCGATCGCGACGCGCTCAGCGAACGCCCCCGAGGTCAGGGCCACCACCTGGGTCCCCACCGTCGGGCCGGTTCCGTCGGCCGCGACCTGAACCACTGCTCCGGCAGCGTCCGAACCCAGCACTGCACCCACGGGGAGGCGACCGGAGCGGGCGTCGTTGAGGTCGCCGTAGTTCAACGAGGCGTGAGAGACCTGCACCAGGACCTGGCCCGGCCCGGGGACGGGATCGGGAACCTCGGCGAGGCGGACAGCGGCGGGCGCGGACGGATCGACAACGAGAGCACGCACGGACATGTCTTCTTCCTTTGGTTCACGACGGGTTGCAGCATCCATCGTCGGTAACCTGGCTCGCCAGCGGAAGGAGGCACATTTATGTCACGCAGTCACACGCATGTCGCAGAGGCAGTGAGAGACGAAGCCTGCCCGGTCACCGAGGTACTCGACCGCGTGGCGGGCAAGTGGAGCATCGGGATCCTGATCGCCGCGGCCCACGGCCCGGTCCGCTTCACCGAACTGGAACGCGCCATCAACGGCATCAGCCGACGGATGCTCACCCTCAACCTGCGCAGGCTCGAGCGGGACGGACTACTCGTTCGCACCGTGTATCCGACCGTGCCGCCCAAGGTGGAGTACAGCCTCACCCCCATGGCCCGGGAGCTCCACACCTCACTGACCGCGCTGGTGGGATGGGCCGAGCGGCATCGGTCCGCGGTCGCCGAGGCCCGCGCCGCCTACGACACCGCGGCGGAGCAGGGACCCGACACCGACTGAACGGGCCCGGACCGGGCCGGTTCTCGACCCGGATCCGGTGTGCACCCGCGCGGCGGCAAACCGCACCGATTCCTCCGGATGCCCCGGCGAAAGCGGTCGGCCGAACCAGCCTGCACACCGCGTGCCGTCAGCCCTCCGGCTCCGGCACAGGTTCTGTGGTGAGGCCACGCCGAGTGAGTGGATCAGCTCGCGGGCGACCAATCCCGGTGGCGAGAACGAACCGCAGGTCAGTCCCGCGCCTCGGCTCCCGACCCCCTGCTGAGGAACTGCTTCGCCGCCTCAACCGCTTCTCCGTTGAAAACCCCCCAGCTCTCTTCCCAGCCGTCCAGGTTGTGCGCGCAGTGCACAAGGGGTTCCAGCTCCTCGGAGCAGCCGAGGTCAAAGGCGATGTCTGCCCAGATGAGATGGGTACCGGCCCGCTGGATCCAGGGATCCGTCGGCGATCCGACCGGCAATCCAGCAGTCCACCGCCCACATTGCGGCCCGGAGCCCCCCGCTCGGCTCGGCCGGCAGGCCAACCGTGACACCCTGCGGAAGACAGGGGACGTGGGGCCAAAGAGCGTGGACCATCTCGGGAACCTCGTCGTCCGGTCCCAGGCCGCCGTCGACGTACACCTGCGCGCCTTCGCCGCCCGGGCCGGGGTCACGCACCCGCGCTACGGGAAGCTACGGGCGGTGCACGAAGAGACCGCCGATCTCCTCGGACACGACGCGCCGGCTTGGAGCACGCTGTATGGCGGTACAGGTCGCAACCCCCGTAACGGATCCCGCCGGAGCACCCCCTTCTGCACAGCCCAGGAACGCAGCGCGGCGGTCGAGGAGCAGCGTGCGCCGGATCACCGATGATCCAGCGCACGCGGTCAGCTCGCCTTACACGGGTGTCGCCCCGCCCACACACCGATCTCCTGCCGGAGGTAGGCGGGGACGCACCATCGCGGCCGATTGAACCAGGCCACCAGCAACTGGAGGACCACGCCGACCACGAAAAGAACAAGCAACAGTCCAGCCGTGACAGCTGCCGCGGAAGGGCCCTCAGTCGGGCGTTGTCCCACACCGGCAATGATGAACATCGCCATCGCCGCCATCAAGGCCATGACGCCGACCGAGAAAGGAGCCCAACCGCGAACCAGCCCGCGGCTGACGTCGTCCCCGAACCGGAACACCCCTCGCCCCACAACCTGCTGGTAGTAGTCGGGATCCTTCCACAACCGCCGGGCACGCCAGACGGAAAAGCAGGCGCTGCCACCCCAGAAAATCAAAATCAAAATCCCCACACCATCAACTCCCACCAGAACCAGCCGCGATGACGCTGATGGCCGCGATCGGCACAGTAGCCGAACAACACCTGCAACAACACCAACGACCACGCTTCCCACCGCCCCTCCACCCCTCGAACAAAAAAGCCCACAGCCCGAACGCCCTCAACATGCAGTAGTTACGAACCCTTCGGGTCACCGGATGGACGCGTCACCCCAGGGTCGCGTCCACCACGCGTGCCGCCGCGCCATCACCACAGCCCTCGGTCGACGTCACGATTGCCGGACCCGGAGAAACCGGGCCGGCCACGACCCACTGCACAGCCCAGAAGCGCAACGCGGCAATCGTGGCGTCGTCGAGGCGTAGGCCGTGAAGGCCTGTCGGTCCACTCCGCGCCGGCAAAGTTGGCCTGGAAGTCATCTCGACGAAGCGACCCCGGACATGCCGACAGCCGAACGGGCATCCGGACGTTCACAACGGGCACACGCCCTCTCCATTCACGGCGCAACAGGACACCACAGGCGTCCGGGGACGCTCCCGTGCCGCTCCCGGAACGCACACGACACCCGAAACCGGCAAACCCGCCGCACGCCGGCCCACTGGTCCGGGGCGGCGGTGGCGATCACCGCACCATCGGGGCGCTCCGGGGTGGGTGGGCTGGGTCGCGTGTCGGGTGCGAGCGGCGGCCCAAGTGGTCTCCGGGCGACGGCCAAAGCTGCGGGCAGGTCGAGGCCGACGACGGTGATGCCGGGCATGGCTGCCATGTGTGCGGCGGTGCCGGGGCGGGCGCGGTCGGCCTCGCTGGGTGTCCCTGGGGTGATCGGGGTGCGGTTCTGGTCGACGGCATGGCTGCTGGGCCTTGGCGGCGCCAATTCGGGCGGGGCGGGGCACGCGGATGACTTTGAGTGCTCCACCCCGTGAGCACCGCCAGAATCTACATGCTGACGGTAAAAATCGACACCGTGTAGACTTTTTGGTGGAGGAGCGGTCCGGCTCCTCGCAAGACCTCTCTGGAGGAACAGTGCCAAAGCAGAACTGGCTCATCACCGGCGTCAGCACGGGCCTCGGACGTGCCTTCGCCAAGGCCGCCCTGGCCGCAGGCCATACCGTCGTCGGCACCGTCCGCTCCGAGGAGGACCTGCGGGCCTTCGAAGAACTCAGGCCCGGTACCGCTCACGCTCGCCTGCTGGACGTGACGGACGACGACGCCGTCCCCGGTGTGGTCGCGGAGGTGGAGCAGAGCGTCGGCGCTTTGGATGTCGTCGTCGCCAACGCCGGCTACGGCCTGGAGGGAACCTTCGAGGAAACCCCGCTGGCCGAGGTGCGGCGGCAGTTCGAGGTCAACGTGTTCGGGGCGGTGGCCACGCTGCGGGCGGCGCTGCCCCACATGCGCCGACGTCGCCGCGGACACCTGATGGCCGTCACCTCCATGGGCGGGCTCATGGCCGTACCCGGCATGTCCGCCTACTGCGGCAGCAAGTTCGCCCTGGAAGGCATCCTCGAGGCGCTGGGCAAGGAAGTCGCGCAGTTCGGCATCCACGTGACGGCGATCGAGCCCGGCTCCTTCCGCACCGACTGGGCCGGACGGTCCATGACACGCGCCGCGCGGACCGTCGACGACTACGACGGGTTGTTCACCCCCATCCGACAAGCGCGGCAGAAGGCCAGCGGCAACCAGCTGGGCAATCCAGCCAAGGCCGGGGACGCCCTCGTGCACATCACTTCGGTCGAGCGCCCACCGGCCCACCTCGTCCTGGGCTCGGACGCGCTGCGACTGGTCACCGCCGCCCGCACCGCCGTGGACGAGGACATCCGCGCATGGGAGGCACTCTCCCGTACGACCGACTTCGCCGACGGCGCGCAGCTCTGATGCCCGGCCACCACCCCGCGCGGAGCCGTCGCGCCGCCGAACGCAAGGGCGACGTCCGGGAGCGGGCCATCCTCGACACCTGCGAGGCCCTGCTGGCGCACAAGGGCTACGACGCCATGACCGTCGGCGACATCGCCCAGGGCGCCGGCATCACCCGCGGCGCGCTGTACTTCTACTACGGTTCCAAGCAAGAAGTGGTCACGGCACTCGTGGCCCGGACCGTCGAGCACCTGTGGGAGCGGTCGAGGGCCACCGCGGAGGCCGACGAGCCGCGCCGGGCCATCGCGGCAGCCATGCAGCGCACGGTCGAGCTGTGGAATGAGCACGGCCTGGTCATGCGCACGGCAATCGACCTGTCGTTGACCGTGCCGGAGATCGGCGAGCTGTGGAACCACACGGCTGACCTGTTCATCGCGGCCATCACCGCCGTCCTGGAACGCGCCGGCATCCAGGCCGGCGCCGCACCGGACCAGGCCCCGGCAATGGCACGCGCCCTGTGCTGGATGATCGAACGGACCTTCTACCACGCCTCACAGGAATCCCGCGAGAAGCTCCAAAACGCGTCGGCGACATGCGAACACATCTGGCTGACCATCGCCGGACTGACCACCTGAGGCATCCGCCATGGACGCGGTGAGGCACACAACCATGAACTTCCGGTCGGGCCCCGCTCCGTGAACGCCCGCCAAACGCGGGACCAGACCCAGCTCAACACCGAACAGCAGCAACGGCTCACCGCACTCGGCATCCAACCCACCCCAGCGGACGAGGGCGAACGCGCGGCATCCAAGGGCACGGCGCGGGAATCGGCAAGGCAGAGGAAGCCTTCCAACGCGGCCTGACAGTCCTCGCACAGTGGATCGAGCGGGAAGGAACGGGGCGGCCCGTACGCAGAGGACACGCCGAACCGACCAGCGTCGACGCCAGGAAGAGCCGGTGACCGCAAGGCTCGGCGTACGGATCTCCAACACCAAGCAGCGGCGGGACAAGCTCACCCAGGAGCAGTTGGACGCGCTGCGCGAGCTGGGCGTGGAGCGGGCGAAACTGCGTCCGTCAGCAGCCCTCCTCTCCCCCCTGACGGCGGAGACCCTCGACGACGGCCGGGCCCACCCGCAGGGCTCTCCAGCCTCGTCCGGACATAATCAAATCGGTCAGTGGCCCGACCGTCGGTACCCGGCCGCGGTTGAAGACGACCGCAACAAACAGCACCACTACCGGCAGCAAAGGGACGAGCGCAGCATCGGGCAGTCCAAGGACACCAGCGCCGCTCAGCCGACGTTGCCGGCTTCCATGGGCCGGCATCCCAGTCGCCTGCCACGCGGGCCCCGGCCTACTCACCGCCCCTGAGCACCTGGTCCGGCTGGATTCTCGCCCCCAGCAGGCCACACGGCATCGGCCACCCATTACCCGCCGTCACCGATCCACGCCAGGGCAGGCCCCTTGCGCATTCGAATGAGGCCAGAGGCACCTCCACCGGAGTGACGGCCGCGCACGCGCACCCACGCCACCAGAACTCACCACCCAACAGCGAGCTTGCACGAGTACTGCGCGCTGACATCACCGCCGCCGTCCGATGCCCAACATGGCCCCCACGCCCCGACACGGCAAGCCCGGACCCTCAAACTCACCGCCCAGAGAAACAGGCGGTACGTACCAGGACGGTGAACATCACCGGCGACCTGTCGCGCGCCCGGCCGACACGAGGTCAGCCCGCCCGCCGATGGGGCGCCTCCTGAGGATCCCGACCGGCCGGAGCACCGAGATGTCCTCCAGAAGCGCGGGATCGTCCACCGAGGCTCGATCACCGCACCCAGGCATTCGTCGCACTGGTAGTCACCGCCCGTCATCTCGGTCATGGTCTCCGCCGGCCCAGCCAGGTCGCAGCATCCCGCACACGTCACTGCCCTGTTTGCATCCGCCATGCATCCGACGGGCCGTTGCTGCTGGTGCATCGCGGGGACTGCGCGAGTGTCCGCCGCAGCCGTCAGGGGGTGGCGGCGGAAGAAGCGGGGCAGGTCCTGCAGCGGCCCGATGCCGCGCAGTACCCGGTGTGCCGGCCCGAGCGGGCCCTGATCGCGGCCCTGCAGTAGCTGCCGGCGGCCTCGCGCGTACTCTTCTCCCAACCCTGACACGACCAACCGAATGCGAGCCCTCGCCCCATGCCCACTTCCCCCTCGCAGAGCACGACCGACCTTCTGGACCGCCTGCAGTACGAAGTGGCGCTGTCAGCGCGGCGCGCGGAACAGACGCGGCTGGGCGGCGTCGGCACCGCCCGCAACTCCATGGACCGGGGCGCATACCTCCTGCTCCACCTTTTGGACAGCGACGGCCCGATGGGCGTGAAGGCACTCGCGGAAGGCATGGGCATCGACGCCTCCACCGTCACACGGCAGGTCGCGCCCCTCGTCGACAGTGGTCTCATCAAGCGCACCACCGACCCCGAAGACCGCCGCGCGGTCGTCCTCGCGGTGTCCCCGCGCGGCCACTTGCGCCTCGAGGAAATCCGCACCTCGCGCCGGCAGCTCATGGCCATCGCCACGCAGAGCTGGACTCCCCAGGAACGAGAGGTCTTCACCGACCTCCTCGGCCGTCTGCACGAGACGATGATCAAGCGCATGCGCCCTGGAGCCGTGTAGGCGGCTCACGGACTCACCAGGGCTGCTCGCGCCGCCTCGGATCGTCCAGTGGGCGGAGCTCCTGGGCGTGGCGGTGCCAACGGCCGGGGTGGAGGTCTACTTGCCGGCCCGCCCGGTTCGGCGAGCCACATGGCGGTTTCAGAGCCAATGCGCAGATCCATGCTGGTGGAGATCACTTCGCCTGGCGCGATGAGATGCGAGACACCCGTGGCCGCCGGTGTCTGGTGGGGCTCCTGGACGGCGTTCAGCACCGGGGTGCTGATGGTCGAAACCGTCGTTCTTGCCG
The DNA here is from genome assembly GCF_044751205.1 of Streptomyces sp. NPDC088732. Taxonomy (NCBI): domain Bacteria; kingdom Bacillati; phylum Actinomycetota; class Actinomycetes; order Kitasatosporales; family Streptomycetaceae; genus Streptomyces; species Streptomyces sp. NPDC088732. Next base: position 51,775 of record NZ_JBIVLI010000039.1, on the reverse strand, counting down.
ACGTGGGAGATCCCGGGCTTCCTTGGCTTCCTGCCCCTTATGTGCTGCTCGTTGACGGGTGATTCCTTAACCGTCGGCCCGCCGAGGAGTTTTCGCCGCGGCAATGAACGGACCACGGTGACGAATGCGGGCCGGTGGCCGGCGGGCAGTGCCATGACCGAGCGCTTCAGTCGGCGGGTGAGCGTCGTTGCCGGCGGGCTGAGCCTTGCAGACGGAGCCCCTCAGAAGGCCCGGGGGTGTATCTGCTTGTCAGTCGGGGCGGATGATCGGATCGGTTCGGAACGGTCGGGTGCGGCTGGGGTTGCTGCTGCCAGGGTCGACATCGAAGGGAGGTCTCGTGATCTCGGCACTCAACCGGCTCGTCGATCTCGTCGAGGAGCACCTCACGGAGGATCCCGACGTACGCGGATTGGCACGGGCGCTCGGCACGACCGAGTACCACCTGCGCCGGATGTTCTCCTCGCTGGCAGGCATGCCGCTGTCGGAGTACATACGCCGGCGGCGTATGACCATTGCCGCCGCCGACGTCGTGCGCGGCGAGGGCGATCTGCTGAGCATCGCCGTCCGCCACGGATACGGCTCGAGTGAGGCGTTCGGACGCGCGTTCCGGGCAGTCCACGGCGCCGGCCCCGGTGACGTGCGCCGCGATGGAGGCCCCTTGCGCACACAACCGCAGCTCAGGTTCCGCCTGACCGTCGAAGGGAGCACCCCCATGGACACCCGCCTCATCGACCGACCCGCGTTCCGGCTCGTCGGACACGCAGCCCGGGTCCCACTCATCCACCACGGCGCCAATCCCCACATCGAGCGGCACATCGCCGCACTGCCGCAAGAGGAACACCTACGGCTGAAGGCTCTCGGCGACACCGAACCCGGAGGCCTGCTCCAGGTCTCCGACGACCTCGACCCCGACGGCGAGGAGGGCAGCGAACTGACCTACCTCCACGGCGTCGCCCTCACCCACGACACGGCAGTCCCGAACGACCTCGACAGCATCGAGGTGCCCGCCGGGAGGTGGGCAGTCTTCCGCACCAGCGGACCACACCCTCAAGCCCTGCAGACAACGTGGGCGGCAACCGCGACCGAGTGGTTCCCCTCCAACCCGTGGCGACTGCGACCGGGCCCCTCGATCGTCGCGATCCTCGAGCGCGCGGACGACTTCAGCACCACGACCTGCGAACTGTGGCTGCCCGTCGAACCAGCCTGACCCACCACCGAACACGGCTGAACGCTTCAGTCTGCGGATTCCGCCGACTGAAGCGCTCGGTCACAGACCGAACACCTGCTGCAGGTGGGCCGTCGGGGCCTTGCACGACCGTGGCGTGTTCCCCGGCCTCCACGGGCCCGGTCGCCGGATTCCCGCACCCGCCGGATGAAAGAAAACGGCGTGGTCGCCTCGGCGTCCGAGCCCGAGCGGGGGCGATGACCGGCTCGGCACCGCTTCGATCTCGTCGGAGTGGGCTTTGCGGGTGCGGTCTCCGGAGCGGGCCACAGCAGGATCACGCCGGCGATGACGGCCGCGCACACGAGGGCTCACCGCCGGACGTGATGGGCGGCGTCTGCAAAAAGCCCTGCTCCGAGTCGGCCCGTCAGCGGACGGTTCTCATGGCGCCGTTGCACCTGACAGATTCTGGTTCTCGTGCAGGGATTCGTCGACTGCGCAGGGTTGTTCGACCCAGATGGCCTTTGCCTTCGAGTGGTGGCGGGTACCCCAGCGCTGGGTCAGTTGAGCGACAATGAACAACCCCCGGCCGCCCTCATCGAGTGCAGGACCGCATCGAAGGTGCGCAGAGATCGTGCTGCCCTCGGTGACCTCGCAGGTCAGGCACTCGCCCGAGCGAATCAGACGCAGACGTACCAGCGACTTCCAGCACCACGCGGCCGCCGCCTCCCGTGTCGGCCGCCCCGCCGGGCCGGCCGTCCCCCGACCGGCGGCCAGCATTGGCCGGCCGCTGCGAACCCGGAGACCCTTGGAGGCGCAAGAGGTGACCGGGACGGCGGGAGTGGCCAGTGGCGGGCGTCGGTCCGATCAGCGCGAAACAGCCGGTTGAAGTGTCACGCTTCGTCCGATGGCTGCCCGCCGTGCTGCTGATCTGCGGCTTCCTCGTCGACTACTTCGCCCCCGTGCAGTTCAGCGGCGCCGCGTTCTACTCCGTGGCACCCATGATCGCCGCGGCACTGCTGTCCCTGGACGGAACCATCCTCATCGGCCTGTGTGCGATCGCGGCCGACGCGGTGGCCCTGGGGCATTTCGGGCTGCTGGCCACCTGGGGCGGCATCAGCGAGCTGCTGTCGATCACCGCGGTCGCCGTCGCATCCATCCTGATCAACCGGCTCCTACTCCGGCGCGAGATCCGGCTACGTGCGGCCCGAAGCATCACCGCCACCGTGCAACGCGCCGTCCTGCCCGCACCACCCGAACGCGTCGGGCCGCTGCAGATCGCCGCACGCTACGAGGCCGCCGAGCGGGAAGCAAACATCGGCGGAGACCTCTACGCAGTCCAGACCACCCCCTACGGGCTGCGCTGCATCGTCGGCGACGTCCGCGGCAAGGGAATGGACGCCGTCGGAGCCGCCATCGCCGTCCTGGGAAGCTTCCGCATGGCGGCCGACGAAGAACCCACGCTCGCCGGCGTCGTCGCACACCTGGACCGGACCCTGTACCGAGGAGCCCAGCGAGCAGCCACCGCGAAGAACCTGGGCGAGTGGTTCGCCACCGCCGTCATCGCCGAATTCCCGCCCGGCGCCACGGAAATGCGCCTGATCAACCGCGGCCACCCCGAACCCTTCCTCCTCCACGCAGGAACGGTACGCGCCATCGAGCCCACCCAACCCGCCGTCCCACTGGGCATGGGCCTGGGCAACGGCCCCGACCAGACCGACACCGTGACCTTGCCCCCCGGATGCACCGTGCTGATGTGCACCGACGGCATCCACGAAGCCCGCAACCGGCACGGAACCTTCTACGACCCGCACGCCCGCCTCCCCACGATCCGCTTCTGCACACCCAACGAACTCCTGCGCAAAATCGTCGACGACGTCCACCGGCACACCGAAGGCCCCCGCCAGGACGACACAGCACTCCTCGCCCTCACCCACACCCCATAGACCAAGCGGTCGCAAATACACCCGTTCCAGCCTCTCCCACCGCAAAGAACACTGCGGCAGCCGCGGCGCATCCTGCGCCCGGGCCAGCCATGGAATCGCGTTGAGGGGAACGGGCCCGCCTGTCCCGCCTCTCGAAGCGATGACGGACAGCTGTTAGAGTTGAAGAATTCTTCAATTCTCTACTTTCTGGAGTAGTCACGTGGTGTGGGAGCGTGGGCTCGGCGCGACTGGCGGCTTCATGGAAGCCCTGCGGCAGCGCGTGTGTGAGGCGCGTGCCGCTCTTGAGGCAGCAGTGCGGATGGACGACCCCTACGCCGTGGCCGTGGCGCAGGACGACCTTGACGACGCACTGCGGATAGCCCGCGACCACGGCATCGATGTCGGGCGGGATCTTGGCCCGGAGCAGTCGCGGGACAGTCCGGCCGGGAGCTGAACCATGCGACGCGTGCCGTCAGGGGCACATGCCCGCGGGAAGAGGCCGGCGGCCCGAGGGGGAACGGCCACGGCTCCGACAGCCTTCGGGTTCTCGCGAGGCACGTCATGCGTGGATGCCGTGGTGCCGATCGTGTGCGATCTCGTCGCCATGCCCCGCGTCATGCCGCCGAGCGGTCACCGACCGTAGCAGTACGCCCTCGCCACGGACCGGGATCGCCTACCGCGGCACGCCGAGCGTCTGGCCAACCCAATCAAAAGGGGGTGGTAGGACCACCCCTGGCCGACCAGCGGCGCCCGACACCTGCGGCCGGCCCTACGCCTCAAGTCATCACACCATGGAGTTAGAATTGAAAAGTTCTTCAATTGACAACCAAGGGAGGGCTGGAGTGGTCGCGGTGCAGGTTCCTCTCTATCAGGCCAAAGCAGAGTTCTTCCGAATGCTCGGGCACCCCGTGCGCATCCGTGTCCTGGAGCTGCTGCAGGACGGCCCAAGGCCCGTACGTGAACTTCTCACCGCCATAGAGATCGAGCCGTCGAATCTCTCCCAGCAACTGGCGGTGCTGCGCCGCTCCGGCATCGTCACGGCCACCCGCAACGGAACCACCGTGGTGTACGCACTGGCGGGCGGGGACGTGGCGGAACTGCTGCGGGCCGCCCGCCGGATCCTGTCGGAGTTGCTCGTCGGACAGCAGGACCTCCTCGCCGAGCTGCAACAGCCCGACGCCGGAGCTGTCGAGGCGCGGGTGCCGGGAGAAAACAGATGAGCGACGGGGCCGAAGCCCCGGACTCCGCACCCTCGGGCACCGACGTGAACAGCGAAAAGTACAAGCAGAAGGCAGTCCTCCTTCGCGTCCTGGTCTACGTCTTCGTCACGCACATCATTGCCGGATTCATCATCCTGCTCTTCTACTTGGGGCAGCACGCCCCGAAGTGACCACCGAGGTACTCGTGGACCATTGCCGCCGCACCCGACGCAGCTGCCGATCGCGCACAGCATCGGGAGCGCCCGGCGCGTGACTGCGGGGGCTCAGGAGCACGGGGCGGATCGGTGGCTGTCCCAACCGCCGGAACGCCACTGACGTTGGTCCACGGGTTCTTCCCGGCTCATGCCGTGGGCGGCCAGCGCGGCGTCGAGGTCGTGGTGGACCGGGAGGTACGGGGTGCCTTGGTAGAGCACCGCGGCCGTGCCTCCGGCCGGGATCGCGGACAGTTCCAGGGTCCGGCCCTGCGACCCGAGTCTGCGGGCGGCCTTGGCGATGGCGGCCTGTCCTTGATGGGACCAGGTGTTCAAGGCCGTCAGGTCGAGGATGACTGGCCCTGTGCCGTGGGCAGCCGCCCAGTTGACGGCGCCGGCGAAGCGACCCGCCGCTGTGCCGCCCAGGTGCCCGGCCAGCGCCAGGATGCCCAGGTCGTCCCGGGCGGTGTAGTGCCACTGCAAGGTCGCGGTGTACATGGTGATGCTCTCTGAGTAGGTGCTGTACCAGGCTTACTGCAGCGGAAGGGTGATCCATATGCTCTTGCCGCCGGCATCGGCATCGGGCCGGACCGTGGCTGTCCCGGCGTACTCGGTGGTGAGTTCGGCGATTATGGCCAGTCCGCCACCCGGCTTGGCGATTGTCGTCAAGTCCGGCCGGTGGGGATGGCGGTCGTGCACGGCGAATGCCAGCACTCCACCGCCGACGGCGTAGAGGACATCGAGGCTGGGAGAGACCTCGGCGGCATGCCGGACGCTGTTGGTGACCAGTTCGCTGAGCATCAGCAGAGCCGCGGCGAGGGCAGGGTGACGGGGATGGACACCCCAGGTGCGGTAGACGTATTCGGCGGTCTCGCGCGCCACCGCCACGGCGGCCGGCTGCGCGGACAGCGTCAGCACGTGGCGGTGGCGCAGCGTGGTGTGAGCGGTCACCGGAGGCCAGGCCTGTCCTTTCCGGAGGTGACGGCGCTGGATGGCGCCGGGATGCCGAGGCGGTGGCCCTGGACGGCGTGCGGGTGGACGCGGATGAGCGTGTCGTGCGGGCCGTGGATCCAGCCCGCGAGCGTGCGGCGGTAGTGGGCGACCTGTTCGGGTTCGCGGATCACCTCGGCGGGCCCGGTGGCGGTGACCGACCAGCCGCGACCGGCGGAGACGCTCACTTGGTCGGTTTGGTAGGTGACGGTGACCGGCTCGGCGAAGGCGGCGACCGGGGCCGGGGAACGGACGATGAGTCGGCCGTATTCCAGGATGTGCGTGGCCGGGCGGACGATGGCCACTTCGCCTCGCGTATGGATCAGCCGCCCGCCGACGCTGCCTTTGAGCAGCCACAAGGCCTCCGCGCCCGAAACTTCGATGATCCGTCGTTCAGGCGTGCTCACCGGATGGGCTCCTCGGCGGACGGGGTCGTCTGCGCCGGGACGCGAAGGATCCCCACGTGGTGGAGGTGGGTGCGGGCGGCGTGGATGGCGTCGGGCGTGGTGGCGTACACCCGATTGTCGGCCCGGAGTGTGTCCAGTACGCCAAGGGTGTCGAGGGTGCGGACCTGTCCCGGTTTGACGCCTGAGGCCATGACGGTGATACCGCGGCGGGTCAGCCTGTCGATCGCGTCCTTGAGGACCAGTGCACCGGTGGCGTCGAGCGCGGTGACCCGTGACATCCGCAGCACGACCACTCGGACATCCGCCACGTCGGTCAGTTCCAGCAGGAAACGGTGGGCGGCGGCGAAGAACAGCGGACCGTCGATCCGGTACGCCACGATGTGCTCGGCCAGGAGTGCGTGCTCCTCCTTGCTGTGCCCGCCGGGCAGGTCGCGCGCCAGCGGTACCTGATCCAGCCGGGCGTGCTTGGCCACCGCCCGCAGCGCCAGCGCGCCGGCCACGACCAGCCCGATGACGACCGCCTGCACGAGGTCCAAGGCGAGCGTGGCCAGGGCTGTCAGTACAAGTACCAGAGCGTCCGAACGCGTGGCACGGACCATCGTTCGCACCGAGCCGACTTCGACCATGCGGACCGCTGTGGCGATCAGAACCCCCGCGAGCGCCGCCAGAGGGATCCGCGAGACCAACGGCGCCGCGGCGAAGACGATCGCGGCCAGAATGACGGCGTGCGTGAGCGCGGCCAGTCGTGATCCCGCGCCGGTGCGTACATTGACGGCCGTACGGGCGATGGCGGCCGTGGCCGGAACACCGCCGAACAGTGGCGCAGCGAGGTTGGCGATGCCCTGACCGAACAACTCACGGTCCGGATCGTGTTGCTGATCGACCGTCATGCCGTCGGCGACGGTGGCCGACAAGAGCGACTCCAGGGCGGCGAGGGCGGCCACGGCAACGGCCGGAGCCAACAGCGAGGGCACCAGCGACAAGTCCAGGAAGCCGAGCGACGGCGCGGGAAGCCCGACCGGGAGGTGGCCGATTCGCTCGGCATCCAGATCCAGCATCTCGGCCGCGAGGGTGGCCGCGACGACCGCGAGGATCGAGAACGGGATCATCGGCAGCAGTCGCGCGCCGACGAGCATGACGACAGCCACCGCGGAGGACAATCCGACAGCGGTCCCATGGGGGTGGGCCACGAAAGCCTCGACCGCTCGCCAGGTGGCGACCAGGATGTTGCCGGCCCGAGGTGTGGTCACCCCCAGCGCGTCCGGAACCTGCTGCAGCCCGATGACGCAGGCGATGCCGACAGTGAAGCCCTCGACCACCGGCGCGGGTACGTAGCGCATGTACCGGCCGGCACGGGCGAAGGCCAGCGCGATCAGCATCAGCCCGGCCAGAAGGCCAACGGTGAGAACCCCGCCCGTTCCGTACCGGGCCACGATCGGCACCAGGACGACGGTCATCGCGCCCGTCGGCCCGGAGACCTGAAGATTCGACCCGCCGAAGAGCGCGGCCAGCGCCCCGGCCACCACGGCCGTCGCCAGCCCTGCTTCGGCACCGAGACCCGAGGACACTCCGAAACCCAGCGCAAGCGGCAACGCGACCACCGCCACGGTCAGTCCCGCCAGTAGGTCCCGGCCCGGGTCCCGGCTCATCCGCGCCAGATCCGCACGGGCAGGCAGCAGAGCACGGACCGGACTCCAGACCCGGTTCAGCAGCCCGCTCACGGAGCAACGACCCCGTCCTCCTGCGGCACGGTCAGCAACTCGGTGAGAATCCGACGCGCCGCCCGCAACAACTCCCCCACCTCGCTGCCCGCCACGGCATAGACCACAGTCGAGCCCTCCCGCGCCGAGATCACGATGCCCGACCGATGCAGCGCTGCCAGTCGCTGCGACAGCGTGGACGACTCGACTTCGGTACGGGCCAGCAGATCCCGCACCGCCATCGGACCGGCCTGCAGCAGCTCCAGTACCCGGATGCGCACCGGATGCCCGAGCATCCGGAGGAGATCCGCCTTCGCCCGATACAGCGGTACTGACACCGGTACTCCAGTCCCCATCATCACGCTCAGCCCGCTCCGCGGCGAGCACGTACGCCCCGTAACCGGCTACCACCTGCGGACACAACAACATCAGCATGTATCGAATTGAAGAATTTTGCAATTCTGCAGGTCATGGATGCGTCCATCTCGGCTTCACGACCTCAGTCGGCCGGCTCAGGCCGATTTCGGCCTGCCCGGATTGCCTGATCACGGGTGGGGAGAGGACGGCTGGGGTGGGGTCACAGGACTGGGGCCGACACGCGGCGTGCCGCACGGGCGATGCTGATGCGCTCTTCGTTCAAGGTGCCGAGCAGCAACGGGCCAAGGCCATCTGCACGGACTGCACGGTACGTACCGAGTGCCGGGCCTACGCGCTGGATCACCGCATCGAGGACGGCGTCCGGGACGGCATGACCGAGCCGGAACGCCGGGCGCTGCTGCGGCGCCGGCCGGCGGTGGTGCGGCGCCGGCCGCGGTGGTGTCCTGGCGTGCTCTGCTGGAAGCCGCCCGCCAGGATCACCTGCAGACCTGTGCCCGGCCTCGCAGCGGGCACGCCCTTCGCGAGACGGGCTGACCACCGACGAGGTCCCAGGCACGGTCTTCCACTCGGATCAAGGAAAGACTCGCCCGGAAGCCCGTGCCTGGCGTGTTCCCGGCACGGCAATCAGGCGCGCTAGCAGCCAACCGGTCACATAGTCAGCTCTTCCGCCGAGCGGACCGCCAGCCGCAGCGTCGGTTCCGGGATCTCGGCCCCTTGCAGTGCGCTGCCGTCTCGGGTGGTGATGTGGAAGCTGTGGCTCTCGCCGGGGAGGAGGGTCACCAGGGACGTGTCGGACGTCAGGGTGTGCGGGGGGAGGCCCAGCGCGGCGGCCAGCCGGTCGGGGAAAACACAGATGTCGCGCAGCACCGACTCCGCCGTGACCGTCAGGGCCAGCACTCCGTCCGCGTAGGACGTGGTCACTGTACGGGCGGGGGGAGGCGAGGCCAGGCCGCGGCTCGGGCGGTAGGCCCAGGTCGTCCGCGCGCCGTCCGTGTCCACGACCAGGAGTTCGGCGTGCGGGTCGGCGGGCGCGGCTGTCGCCGGGTCCAGCGGCAAGGTGAGCAGGCCGCTCGCCGGGCAGCTCACCTCGAGCCGGGTACGGGCCAGCTCCTGGCCGTCCAGGGAGATACGGACCACCGATACCTCCGGTGTCCAGTCCGCGACCGAGTCGTTGACCAGCGTCAGCGCGAGTCCCGCGGTGCCCGTCGGGTCGTGCGCCGGGCCGGGGCTCACGGGCTGCACGGTCGCCAGGCGCGGCGCGAAGGAGTGCCTGAGCGCGTACCACAGCGGCTTCTCGATGCCGGCCACGTCGACGGCCGACCAGCTGATCGCCGGCCAGCAGTCGTTGAGCTGCCACACCACGGCGCCGGCGCACCGCTCGCGCGAGCGCAGCCATTCCACGCCGGCGGCGACCGCGCGGGCCTGGACCAGCTGCGTGGCGAAGTGCCAGTCCGCGCCTTCGGCCGGTGCGGGCACGTGCGGCTGGAGGCCGCGGGTCAGCTTGTGCATGCCGTCGATGGCGCGCAGGTGATGCCGGGTCAGCGGAGAGCTGGGCCCGGGGGTCTCTCCCTCAAGGACGCGCTCGAGAGTTGTCCAGGCGGCGGGTCCGCACCATCCCATCTCGGCGACGAAGGAGGGGTCGTGGTCCCGGTAGTGCGCGTAGTCCGCCTCGTTCCAGGCGTCCCACAGATGGCTCAGGCCGTGCGTGTCGGTCGCCGGGTCGGCGTCGAGGGCACCGGACCACGGCGAGTTGGGCACGTACGGGCGGGTCGGGTCGAGCCGGGCCAGCACGTCGGGCAGCACGTTCAGGTAGTAGTGGGCGCCCCAGCCGCGTTCGCCGATCTGGTCCTCCCATCCCCAGTGGTGGCGGCCGAGCACCGTCTCGTTTCCGCCGCACCACACGACCAGGCTCGGGTGCGGGGACATCCTGGCGACGGCCTGCTCGGCCTCCGCGGTGATCAGCGCCGCGGTCTCCTCGTCCTCGCAGTAGGCGGCGCAGGCGAACAGGAAGTCGTGCCAGACCAGGAGGCCGCGCTCGTCGCAGGCGTCCAGGAAGTGCTGGTCGGCGAAGTGGCCGCCGCCCCACACACGGAGCAGGTTGGCGTTGCCGGCGACGGCCTGGTCGATGCGGGCGGCGACGCGCTGCGGTGTCTCGCGGCTGGGCAGGGTGTCGTCGGGGATCCAGTTGTAGCCGCGTACCCGTACGGTGCGGCCGTTGACGACGAGGGCCCATCGGGTGCCGAGCGCGTCCGGGGTCTCGTCCACGGCGACCGAGCGCATCCCGAGGCGTACCGCCGTCTTGTCCAGTGCCGTGCCGTCCGCGGCGTCGAGGCGGGCGGTCAGCCGGTAGAGGGGCTGGCCGCCCAGACCCACCGGCCACCACAGTTCGGGGTCGGCGACGGTGAGCGTCAGCACTGTCTCGTCGCCCGTGACTTGGCCGGTGGCGTTTCCGGCGGACCGGCCGTCCGGGCCGGTCAGTTCGACCAGGACGGAGGTGCCCGGGGGGGCTTCGGCGCGTATGTGTGCGGTGACCTCGGCGGAACGGTGGTCGGCGGCGAGAGTGACCAGCGGCCGTATGTGGTCGATACGGCCCGCGTACGTCTCCAGCCTGATGGGACGCCAGATTCCGGCGGTGACGTAGTGCGGTCCCCAGTCCCAGCCGAAGTTGGCGGCTGTCTTGCGGATGTGGGCGTAGGGCTCGTCGTAGGGCGAGGGCAGTGGGCCGTGCGCGCGTTCGTGGGCGAGGGCCGCGTCCCAGGCGGAGGCGAAACGCACTTCGACGGTGTTGTCGCCGGGCTCCAGCGCGTCGTCCACCGGCCAGCGGTAGGCGAGGTGCTGGTCGCGGGCGGCGCCGACGTGTCGGCCGTTGACGTACACCTCGGCGATGGTGTCCAGGCCGTCGGCGACCAGGTCGGTGCGGGTGCCGGGCACGGGTGTGAAGTGGAAGGAGCGGCGGTACGACCACTGCGAGCGGCCCACCCAGTCCTGTGCCGTCTCGCCGAGTCCCACGTCCGGATCGGCCAAGTGGCGTGCGGCCAGCAGCGCGGTGTGCACCTCGCCGGGTACCTGGGCGGGCAGTGCGGCGTCGCGGATCGCGGCGGGCGTGCCGTCCGGGCCTGCCAGCCAGGTCAGCTGCCACTCGCCCCCGAGGTCGTGGCGGACTGCGGGCGGCGTCGAGGCGGCGGTGCCGGTGGGTGTGCCGGTGGGTGTGCCGGTCCTGGAGACGGGGCCCGTGTCGGAGCCGGTGCCGGCTTCAGTGCTGAGTGTCATCCCTTGACTGCTCCTGCGGTGAGTGCTTCCTGCATACGGCGGTTGGCGAGCGAGTAGGCGACGTACACCGGCAGAAGGGTCAGCACGGTGCCGGCGGTGAGGACGCCGAAGTCGGTCGAGTCGGAGATCAGGGTGGGAAGCGCGACCTGGGCGGTGCGGACCTCGGGTGCGGTGCCGGTGATGGTCAGCGAGAAGAGGTACTCGTTCCAGAAGGTGAGCAGTTGGAGGATCGCCACGCTCACCACGCCGGGCATCGCGATCGGGGTGAACACGTTGACCAGCAACCGCCAGTTGCCTGCGCCGTCGAGAGCCGCGGACTCCACCAGGGCGGGCGGCACGGTCTTCATGAACTGCGTGAGCAGCAGTACCGACAGCGGCAGCGCGCTCGCCGGAAGGAAGAGCATCTGGAACTCGCGCGTGTAGAACAGGTGCAGCTTGATCGCGAGGATCACGGTGGGAATCAGCGCCGCGAACGGCGGGATCAGGAAGCCCACCGAGAAGGCGCCGGTGACCAGCCGCGAGAGCCGGTTGTCCATCCGGGCCAGCGCGAAGGACGCGGGCAGCGCCAACCCGAGTGTCAGGACGATCGCGACGACGGAGATCAGCAGCGAGTTCAGCAGCGCTCGCCCGAGGTCCGCGGTCTGCCAGGCGGTGCGGAAGTTGTGCCACAGCCAGTGCTCGGGCAGCGCGAAGGGGTGGTTGAAGATCTCGATGTTGGTCTTGAGCGCGCTCACTGCCAGGTAGTAGAGCGGCGCGGCGAGCAGCAGCGCGTACAGCCAGGACAGGGGTACGGCGAGTGGTCCGGTGCCGCGTCGCCGGGAGCGCCGTGCGGGTCGGGCGCGTTCGGAGTCGGCCGGGTGGCTGCCGGTGGGCGAGGAGGCGGGGGCGGTCATCAGATCTTCTCCTCGGGGCTGCGCAGGAGTGCGCGGATCAGCAGCATCCCGGCGACGCCGGCCAGCAGCAGGACGACGCCGACGACCTGGCTGTAGCCGAGGTCGCTCTGCGAGAAGGCCTTCTCGTACACCAGGTAGGACAAGGTGGTGGAGGAGGTGCCGGGTCCGCCCTTGGTGAGCAGCAGGATGAGCGCGGCGGAGGTGAACAGGGTCCAGAGGAACTGGAGCATCGTGAGGGTGCGCAGGTAGTCCTTCACCATCGGGTAGGCGATCTGCCACATGATGCGCAGGCGTCCGGCGCCATCGATCCGGGCTGCCTCGATCACGTCGCCGGGGACGGCTGCCAGGCGGGAAGCGAACAGCACGGCGGTCCAGCCGATGCCGCGCCACAGGTCGATGGCGATCAGGCTGGGCAGGGCGGTGGCCGGGTCCGCGAGCCAGGAGTGTGCGAGCGAGTCCAAGCCGGCCGCTTGGAGCAGGCCGTTGGTGCCGCCGTTCGGTGACAGGACCCCGTAGAAGATCATCCCGGTGATGGAGATGGAGATCAGACCGGGCGAGAAGTACAGCACGGACAGCAGGCGGTAGCCGCGCGGTTTGGTGCTGAGGTGGTAGCCGAGCATGAAGGCCAGCGGGATCATCACCGGGATGACTACGGCGACTTGCACGGCGCTGTTGCGCAGCGCGTCGTGGAAGACGGGGTCGCCGAAGACGTGCCGGATGTTGTCTGTGCCAACGAAGGTGGGGTCGTAGATGAGGCCCTTCCAGCGCAGGGTGGCGATGACGAACATCGCCATCAGCGGCCCCACCGAGAAGACGCCGAACCACACCAGGGACGGGACCGTCAGCCACAGCAGGCGCGGTGTGTTCGGGCCGCCGCGGCGCCGTCCGTGTCGGCGGGCGGCCGGCAGTGCGGGCTCGGGCGCGGTGCGGGCGCCGGCCAGTGTGCTGGTCGATGACATGGAACTGCTTCTTTCGGCCGGGGAAGGACTGGCGGTACGTGCAGCGGCCGGGCGCGACCGGTTCGGGGATCGGCCGCGCGGTCGGGTCGGTGCCGGGGCATGGGCCGCGGGGCCGCCAGGTGCGGCGGCCCCCCTGGGAGCGGCGGTCGGGCGTCGTCAGCTCCTGGCGCCGGCGGTGGCGTCGTCGAGACCCTTGCAGATGGTGTCGGCGGAGGACTTGCCGTACGCCCCGGTGAGGACCTGGATGATCGGGTCGGACGCGGAGCCGATCCACACGTCGGGCAGCACCGCGTAGTCCACCGTCGCGTCGAGCTTGAGCGACTGCGAGAGCAGCGGGTCGGTGGCGTACTGCGAGAAGTCGCCGTCGGTGGGCGGCAGGATGCCGGCGTCTTTCACGAAGTCGCCGACGGTCGCGTCCTTGTAGAAGGAGGTGATGAACTTGCGCACGTTGTCGATACGGTCCTTCGACGCGCCACGCTTGGTGATCATGAAACCGACGCCGGTGAAGCCCTGGAAGGCGGTGGGCTTCTTGGAGACCGAGCCTGAGGCAAGCGGCAGGCCGGCGAGCGTGGTGTGGCTCTCGACGCCGGTGCCCGACTTCTTGGCGTCGGTGTAGGCCCAGGAGCCCGCGGACATCATGGCGGCCTTGCCGGAGTAGTACGCCGCGTACATCGCGTCGGCGTTCAGGCCGGCCGCGTTGTCGGCGAAGACGCCACCGTCACGCAGCTGGGTGAAGAGCTTGATGCCCTGCATCACGGACGGGGTGGCGCAGTAGCCGCCGCTCTGCATGACCTTTTCCATGGTCGCGGCGTCGGTGTAGGACTGCGCGATCTGGTAGAAGAGCTTCTGCCCGGTCCAGTCGTTGCCGCCGACCGTGAGGGGCTGGATGTGGGCGGCGCGCAGCTTCTTGGAGGCGGCGATCAGCTCGTCGGTGGTGGTCGGGATCGTATCCACGCCGGCGGTCTTGAGCAGGTCGGTGTTGTACCAGACGGGCCAGCTGAAGCCGGAGAACGGCAGCCCTTGGAGTGTGCCGTCGGGTTTGCCGCCGACCCGCCACTCGTCGAGGGCGCTGGGCTTCATCTTGTCGGCCAGGCCCCACTCCTTGAGGTAGTTGTCGACCGGGACGGTGACGCCGGCGTCGTGCCAGCCGAGCGTCTTGTCGTAGAGGTTGACGATCACCACGTCGGGGGACTTGCCGGCCGCGACGGCGTTCTCGACCTGGTCGTCGATGGTCTCCAGGCCGTCGGTGGCGTTGACCTTGACGCCGGTCTCCTTGGTGAAGGCCTTGAAGACGCGGTCCTGGGCCGCGGCCGCGGTGTTGCCCGCGGACCAGCGGGTGACGACGTCGATCGAGTTGCCGGCACCGGTGCCGCTCACCGAGTCGCCGCTCGTGCCGCAACCGCCCAGGGTGAGGGCGAGGGCGCTGACGACGGACCCGGCCATGACGCGCACGGCCCAGGGCCTGGTGCGGTGGTCCATAGAGCTTCCTTTGCTTGAGACGGCTTCGAACGCGACACAGCGTCCACGAGCCGCCACCGGAAGTCAATAAGAAAGATTAGTAATCTATGAAAGCCCAACAGGCGCGTGTGTGAGCGCAGTTGCACCATGCGGCACACACGGTGTCAGGAGGATGCCGCGTCACCCGGGAACCCCCTGCACGGGCCGGCCGGCAGTCCTCAGACGCTGCCGCGCATCACCAGCCGGGCCGGCGGGGCGTTGACCGTGGCGGCAGGGGCGGCGACCAGCGCGCCCGCCAGGATGCGACCGGCCAACTCCCCCAACTCCTGGACGTCGTGACTGACCGCGCCGAGCGGCGGAGCCGCAAGCTGACACAGAGCGGAGTCGTCCCAGGCGACCAGCGACAAGTCGGCCGGCACTGCCAGCCCGAGCCGGTCCGCCTCGTGCAAAGCGCCCAGCGCCATCACGTCGTTGTCGAAGACCAACGCGGTCGGCCGGTCCTCCAGCGCGCACAGCGCGGACAGCGCCCGCACACCCGCGGCTTCCGAGTAGTCACCCTCGAAGGTCGTGGTGCGCACCCCGTGCCCGTGGGCCGCATCCAGGAACGTACGCCGACGAATGATCGTGTGCGCCATCTCCGCCGGACCCGCAACGTGGCCCACGTGCGCATGCCCTGCGGCGACGAGCTTGTCCACCACGTCCTGCATCGCCACATCGTCCTGCGTCCACACGGCCGGCAGCCCGCCCGCGGTCACCGGGTCACCGATCACCACGGCCGGCATCCCCAGTTCCTTGACCAGTGCGACCCGCTCGTCACCCGGCAACAGGTCGATCAAAATCACGCCCTGCACCTGGCCCAGCCGCGCCCAGGCCCGCATCCGCTCCGAGGCCTGCGCCACCGTGGCAACCACCTGAAGCAGCACCGGCACCCCGAGCGGCACCAGGACGCTCTCCATGCCGGCGATGAAATCGTGGAAGAACGGCTCCGCCCCCAGCACCTCGGCATCCCGCACCAGGGCAAGGCCGACCGGAGTGCCAGGTCGCGGACGGACCCCGTCGCTCGTCGCAAACATGGCGGCCTCCCCTTGCGGGTCTCGTCTAACCTCGTGCTTTGACGTAGTCGTACGACAGCGTACGGCGAAGCGGAAGGCGGACGAGGATGGCCCGACGGGAGTCCACGGCAGCGGGACCCGGCAGCCGCGCACTCATCGTCGACCTCATCCGATCGTCCGGGCCGATCAGCCGAGTGGAACTGGTCGACGCGACGGGGCTGACGCAGCCGACGATCTCCACCATCGTGCGACGGCTGATCGACGACGGGGTGGTGCGCGAGACCGGCGACACAGTGGCCACCGGGGGCAAGCCGCGCACCATGCTGATCATCAACTCGCGAGCGGCCTACGGCGTCGGCATCCACGTCGGCTCCGACGCGCTGACCTGCGTGGTCACCGACACCCGCGGCGGCACGGTGGGCCGCTCCCTCATCGCGGGCCCGGGCGCGGCCGCCGCCATGCGCGATTCACAGCCCGACGGCCCTGGCTCCCGGCTCGGTGCGAAACCCAACGGGACCGGCTCCGGCGGCACCGAGGACACCGTCGAGCAACTCGCCGCCCTCTACCAGGACGTGACCGAGGGACTTGGCCTCGACAGACAGAGCGTCGCCGGACTCGCCGTGGTCGGCCCCGGGCCCGTGGACCTGGCGCGCGGCGGCTTTCTCGCCCCGCCGGGCCTGCCGCAGTGGGCGGGCCTCGACCTCGCCGACGCGCTGGCCGCCCGTCTCGACATCCCCGTGCTGGTGGACAGCGACGCGGCGGCCGCGACGGTCGGCGAGTTCTGGAGCCGGCAGATCTCCCGCGACCGCACCTTCGGCTGCCTGTACATGAATTCCGGCATCGGCTCGGGCGTCGTCCTGGACGGTTCCCTGCATCGCGGCTCCAGCTCCAACGCGGGAAAGATCGGACATGTGGCCGTGATCCGCGACGGCGAGCCCTGCCCGTGCGGCAACCGCGGCTGCCTGGAGATGTACGCGGCACCACGCGCCGTGGTACGCCGGGCCCATGCGGTGCCAGGGCTCACGGACCGGCTGCGGATCACCCCCGACACCCCGGACGCCCGGGCCTTCGACACTCTGGCACGCGCCGCGCTCTACGGCGACGCGCAGGCCCGCGCGCTGGTCGACGAGTCGGCGGCGCTGCTCGCGGAGGGCGCGGTGACACTGGCGAACCTGTGGGACCTGGACACGTTGGTGCTGGCCGGGCCGGGTTTCGTGGTCGCCGGGTCGATCTACGTCAGCGAGGTCAGGCGCCGGCTCGCGGAGCACTCGTACACCCGTGACGTGCACAGCGTGCGGGTGGACTTGTCGAGCAACCCGCGGGACGCGGCGGCCATCGGCGGCGCGGCGCTGGTGCTCCAGGGTTCGGTGGCCCCGGGCCACGGCCCCGAACTGTCCGCCCGCGCCTGATCCATGACGCCCCGCGACCCGGCCTGCTGACCCGCGGGCATCCCTGTAGCCGGCTCGAACTCGGTTCGCCGACGGCCACTTTGGTCCGATGTATTGATGCCGTGCCGGTGCGCGGGTACGTTGCTCGACCGCTGGCAAAGTGCGGACCACGACGCGCCCGCGCTTTCATAGATTAATTAAGAAACTAGGCCTCGAGCCCTTGAGGCCTGCACGCACACCCGACCTCCACGGCGCCCCTCCCCCCTCTCGAAGGAGCCCGATGAGACACCCCATGAGCCCGCCGCGCGCGACCGCACCCGGCCGCGGCCGCCGATCCTCACTTCTGGCCGCCGCCCTCCGCACGGCGTGCGCCGCGGTCGCCGCCGCACTCGCCGTGCTGACCGCGCCGACGGCCGCCCCCGCTCACGCGGCGGACGCCCCGCGCACCATCCACGTCGCCAAGAACGGCAACGACGCCAACGCCGGCACCCAGGCCTCCCCCTACCTGACGATCAACCGCGCCGCCCAGGTGGCACAGCCCGGCGACACCGTGATGGTGCACGCCGGGCTGTACCGCGAAACGGTCAAGCCCGCACGCGGCGGCACCGACGAGCAGCACCGCATCACGTACACCAACGCCGCCGACGGCGCGGTGACCATCAAGGGCTCCGAAGAGATCAACTCGTGGACCCGCGCCAGCGGTAACGTCTGGAGCGTCACGCTGCCCAACAGCTCCTTCGGCGACTGGAACCCGTACGCCCAGGGACAGCCGAACGGCGGCGGCGGGGGAACCTTCGCCGGCTACACCGCGGGAGACGTCTATCTGGACGAGACCGCGTACTACGAGAAGCCCTCACTCAGCTCCGTGCAGAGCTCGGCCAACACCTGGTACTCCGAGGCCGGTCCGTCCAGCACCACCATCTGGGCCAACTTCAACGGCGCAGACCCCAACGCCCGCCTCGCCGAGATCAACGTCCGCCGCCAGGTCTTCGCCCCCGATGTGTGGGGACTCGGCTACCTCACCGTCAACGGCTTCACGATCAAGCACGCGGCCAACACGTACTCGGACTTCCCCGACAGTCCCGACCGCCGACAAGCCGGAGCGATCAGCGTCTACGGCGGACTGAAGTGGATCATCGAGAACAACATCGTCGTCAACGCCAGGACCATCGGCATCGACATCGGCCTGAGCAACGACACCTGGGCCGGAAACCGCCCCGGCACACCGCGAACGGACTTCCACAACACCAGCGCGTACGGCTCGCACATCGTACGCAACAACTACATCGCCAAATGCGGCCAGTCGGGCATAGCGGGGGTCTTCTCCTGGCACTCGCAAATCCTCTACAACATGATCGAGGACACCAACTACCGCAATGAGTTCAGCGGCGCGGAGACCGCCCCGATCAAGGTCCACTACATGAACGAGGGCCTGATCAAGGGCAATTACGTCAAGAACTCCAAGGGCGGCAACTCGGCCGGCATCTGGACCGACTGGGGCAACCAGAACGTCCGCATCACCGGCAACATCGTGATGAACAGCCCCTGGGGCTACTACGCCGAAGCCGTCTTCGGCCCCATCCTGGTGGACAACAACGTCTTCATCGGCAACAGCGACATCCGGACCCTGGACGCCACCGGCATCGTCTTCGCCAACAACCTCTTCCTCAACAACGCGAACATCCACTCCGACGGCAGCGGCCGGGACGCGTACTACTTCCAGCCGGGCACGATGAACCAGACCACCGCGCTCACCTCGCCCCAGAAATTCTTCTGGTACAACAACCTCGTCCAGGGCTCGACACTGCCGGACAACGCCACCGGCAAGACCCAGGTCAAGGAGGGCAATTCCACCGGCGCGATCTCCAACGTGACCTACACGGCCACGAACACCCGAATGTCGCTGAACTTCGACCTGGACACCTCCGGCATCCGCGGCAACACCCCGGTCACCCAGGCCAGGGTCGGCACCATGCCTCTGGCCAACCAGAGCATCCAGGCCGACGTCACGACGGACTTCTTCGGCCAGCAGGTCAGCACCACCAACACCATGGCCGGCCCGTTCGCCGCCGCACACAACGGCAGCAACTCCCTCACGCTGTGGCCCCCGGCCGGCCAGACCGTGCCCACCCCGCCGCCCCCGCCGACCGGCACCCCGGTGAACCTCTCGCTCGGCGCCAACGCCACAGCGGTCGCCTCCTACCAGGACGGCGGCTACCTGGCCTCCAACGCCATCGACGGCAACGGATCCTCGCGCTGGTCGAGCGACCACAGCAACGACCCCAACGCCTGGATCACCGTCGACCTCGGCGCCCAGTTCGCGGTATCCACCGCGGTCCTCAACTGGGAAGCCGCCTACGGCAAGGCCTACAGGATCCAGGTCTCGGACAACGCGTCCACCTGGACCGACGCCTATTCCACCACCAACGGCCAGGGCGGCACCGAAACGGTGAACATCGGCAGGAACGCCCGCTACGTACGCATGCAAGGCATCACTCCCGCAACCGGATACGGCTACTCGCTCTACGAATTCGAGATCTACGGCACCCCCGCCGACGGCAACGGAACCAGCAGCGCCACCGTCTACGGCGACGCCAACTACAGCGGCACCTCGGCCGCCTTCCCGCCGGGCACCTACGACCTGCCGGCACTCCAGGCCAAGGGCATCGCCAACGACTCCATCTCCTCGATCCGCGTCCCGGCCGGCTGGACCGTGACCGGCTACGCCGACGCGGGCTTCTCCGGCACCGCCTGGAACTTCACCAGCGACGCCCCGAACCTGACCACCACGGGCAACAACGACGCCATCTCGTCCCTGCGCGTCACCGCCAACGGCACCAGAGGGGCACTACACCGATGATCCCCATCGACACCCCCACACCACGACGCACGGCACGAACGCTGCTCGGCGCCGCCGTGACCCTCTTCCTCCTGCTCACCATGGCCTTGCAGGCGTCCCCGCCGAGCGCAGCCGACTCCCCCGTCAACCTCGCCCGCAATCCAGGCGCCCGCGCCGTCGCGTCCTACCAGGACGGCACCTACGTCGCGTCCAACGCCGTCGACGGCAACACCGGCACCCGCTGGTCCAGCGACCACAGCAACGACCCCAACGCTTGGATACACATCGACCTCGCCGGCGAGTACACGGTCTCGTCCGTGACACTGACCTGGGAGGCCGCCTACGCGAAGGCATACAGAGTCCAGACGTCCGACGACTCGGCCCACTGGACCGACGCCTACTCCACCACGACCGGCAACGGTGGAACCGAGACCGTCACCGTCAACAAGACCGCGCACTACGTGCGGATGCAGGGCATCACTCCCGCCACGCAGTACGGCTACTCCCTGTGGGAATTCGCGGTCTACGGCACCGACAGCAGCGGCAACCCCTCCGCCGGCTCACCGACCGTCGCGCCGTCCACGACCTACCCGACGACATACGGCAACTGGCAGGACGGGCTACTGGCCGGCAACGGCAAGCAAGGCGCCATCGTCTTCGGCAACCCGCGCAACGACACCGTCGTCTTCGACGACAAGGACTTCTTCATGGCGCGGACGGAAGCCCGACCGCACCGCACCTTCAACACCGTCAGCCAGGACAACATCAACAAGATCCGCGACCAGCTGATCTCCGGTCAGTACCAGCAGGCCAACCAGCTCGCCGCCGATGTGCAGGGCTACCAGGGCGGCGGCGAGGGCAGCAAGCACCCCGGCTACAAAATGACCGTCGCAATGCCGGACGCCGGAACGATCAGCAACTACGTCCGCTCCACCGACTACGCGCAAGGCGTGGTGAAGGTCAACTGGGCGGACAGCAAGGGCTCGTGGGAGCGGGACACCTTCGTCTCCCGCGCCGACGGCGCCACCGTCCAGTACCAGGCCGCGCCCGCGGGCCAGAAGGAGACCATGACCCTGGGCCTGTCCATCGACCCGGGCATGAACCTCCTCAACAAGGGCGTCACCTACACCAACAACTCCACCACCGACTATCTGAACCTGAGGGCCAAGTACCCCAGCGGCAGCTACAACGCCGGCTACGAGGGCGTCACCCGCATCGTCACCGACGGCACCAAGACCCTGAGCAACGGCCAGGTGACCGTATCGAACGCCGGCTACGTACTGCTGCTGTCACTGACGCAGCGCTACAACGGCACATACAACGGGGGCGTCCCGGCCGAGCAGGAGTGGAGCAAGAACCTGCTCCAGCAAAAGCTCGCCGGCCTCACCACCGACTACCAGACGCTCCTCAACCGGCACACCAGCGCACACAGTTCGATCTTCGGCCGGGTCTCGATCGACTTCGGCGCCTCCCCCGCCGACCGCGCGAAGCCCACCGAGCAGCTCCTCACCGAACAGAAGACCTCCTCGACACCGATCCCCGCGCTCTACGAGCGGATGTTCTACGCCGGCCGCTACCACCTGCTCGGCTCCAGCGGCCCCACCCAGGCCCCGGACCTGCTCGGCAACTGGACAGGCGACAGCAACGTCGGCTGGGACGGCTACTACCACCTGGACGCCAACCTCAACCTGCAGATCTCCAGCGGCAACATCGGCAACATGCCGGAGGCCATGGCAGGGTACTTCTGGCTCAACCAGCAATGGCAAAAGGACTTCGAGACCAACGCCAAGAAGCTCCTCGGCACCCGCGGCATGCTCACCGGCGGCAACACCCCCAACGGAGAGGGCCTGATCTCCAACATCAACTTCGACTACCCCTACCAGTACGTGACAGGCGGGGAGTCCTGGCTGCTCGAACCGTTCTGGGAGTACTACCAGGTCACCGGGGACACCACGTTCCTGGCCGACAAGTACTACCCGCTGATCCGCGACATGGGCGACTTCTACGAGGACTTCCTCACCAAGAAGGACAGCAACGGCAACTACATCCTCGCCGGCTCCATCTCACCGGAGAACACCCCGCCGGGCGGAGTACCGCTCGCCGTCAACTCCGTCTACGACATCTCCGGCGCCAAGTTCGCACTGACCACGCTCATCCAGACCGCGAAGGCCCTCGGCCGCGACGCCGACAAGATCCCGGTCTGGCAGGAGAAGCTGGACCACCTGCCGCCCTACCTGATCAACAACGACGGCGCGCTGGCCGAATGGGCATGGCCCGACCTGGAGAACAAGAACAACTACCAGCACCGCCACTCCAGCGGCCTGCTGCCGGTCTGGCCCTACCGCGAGCTCACTCCGGAGACCAACCCGGCCCAGTTCAAGGCCGCACAGACCTTCCTGCAGAAGAAGGACCAGGGCTCGTACGAGAACGCCGGACACGGCCTGCTGCACGGAGCTCTGATCGCCGCCGACCTCGGCCTGCCCGACTCGGTGGGCGCAAAGCTGCTGCGCTTCGCCAAGGACGACTACTACTACAGCAGCATGGCGACCTCCCACTACAACAACCACAACACCTTCGCCACGGACGTCGTCAACTCCGTGCCCACCGTGATGATGGAAATGCTGGCCGCCACCAAGCCCGGCACGCTGGAACTGCTGCCAGGGCTGCCGAAGGGCCTGAACAAGGGCTCCATCTCCGGCATGCTCGGCAAGAGCCAGTTCACCATCAACAACCTGACCTGGGACACCACCGCACGCACCGCCAAGGTGACACTCACCTCGAAGATCAACCAGAACCTGACGCTGATCCAGCGCTCAGGGATCGCCTCGATCACCGGTGACGGCGTCGCCGTCCAGAACTCCCCCCTGGGCAACATCGCACGCGTCCTGCCGCTCCAGGCCGGCAAGACCGTCACCGTCGACCTCACCATGACCGCCCCGAGAACCAACCTGGCACAGGGGAAGCCCGCGACCGCCTCGTCCCAGTCCAGCGACAGCCAGTCGGCCGCCAAGGCCTTCGACGGTGACCTGAACACCCGGTGGAGCGCCGGCCAGGACCCGAACAGCTGGATCCAGGTGGACCTCGGCAGCACCTACAACCTCTCCGAGGTGGACCTGCTGTGGGAGGCGTCGTACGCGAAGTCCTACAAGCTGCAGGGCTCCACGGACGGCTCCACCTGGCGCGACCTCTACAGCCAGGCCAATTCTTCAGGAGGCACCGAAAAGCTCCCCGTCAGCGGCCAGGCGAGATACGTCCGCATGCAGGGCAGCCAGATGTCCGGGCAATGGGGCTACTCACTCTACGAAGTGCAGGTGTACGGCTAGCGGCTCCGCCGGGGACAGCTGCGGGCAATGCCCCCCAACACCGTTGACGGGACGTGAATGAGCAAAGGGCCCTTCGGGCCGGTGGGCAACGCCCCACCGGCCCGAAAGACCCCACGCGCTCGCCCACGACCGACCAATTGGGTCTGCTGCACGATCGGGTGACATCTGGTTCCGTCGGCGTCATGCTGCAGCAACGCAGCACGGCAACCTCGGCACCCACGGATGACCGTCACCGGCCACCGGGGACTGACTGACGCGCCCCGCAGACCTCAGCGATCGTCATGCCCATAGTTCGCATCGAGAGGCGCGTGCCACAGCCGTGCCACGTGAGCCGGTGCCGAACGGGGCCCCACGGGGAACAGTGGTGACGCGGTCGCTTTGCCGCAGGTCAACGTCCGCCCAGGTGGGGCATGGTCCGCAGCCTCAGTCTTCCAAACTGGGGACACCTACTTCTCTATAGCTTGGCGATGTAAAGAAGCGCGTAAGCGAAGCCTGGCCAGGTAGTCGCGTCGGGCGGGCCGATGTGAACACGCCGCGTGATGGCCGACCGGGCTTCGGGGCCGCCTTGCAGGAAACCATCGAGGTCGCCGGCTATGTCGTCCAGATCCTCAAGCACTTCGGGTGTCTCTTTACGTATTGCAGCATGGATGACGACTTCACCCTGCCGAGGTTCCACAGCCAGCCCAAGGAGATCCGGGCCGATCAGCCCCAATGCAGCCTGCCCTGTCATGAGTAGAAGGTAGTTCCGGCGAAGCAGCGCACCTTCTTCCTCGTCAGTCAGGTCGGGGTTGTAGTACTGCTGAGCCGGGTGCGCCATGGGCCCCCAGTAGCGAGGTACTCCAGTGCGAAAGTCCGAGACGAAGACGGCACCGGCGTTGGGCCGTCTCTGGGCCGTCCGAGGGCGCGCAACGACAGTCAACGCTGACAACCGTTGACCGCTCGATCGCAGGTCACAGCGTTGATCGTCCAGTACTCCAGCTGCAGATCTTGATCTTGGCCTGTAGGCGGACAGCCTCTCGGTCGGCTTCTGCTGGCCGCTGGCAGGTAGACCGGGCCCGGTGGAACGGGCACTATGCGCCGGTGAGCATCGTCATCAAGTTCTTCGTGGCACCGGACGCGGAAGCTGCCGCTGCTGTCGCGGAGTGTGGTCCCGACGGGGTCTTCGAGTCCCTGACCTTCGGCAACTTCGATGTCGAGGAGGCTCTGATCGAGTGGGAGGGCATGTTCACCGGTCGGAGCTTTGAGGAAGTCCTGGACGATGATGTTCCCGAGACTGTTGTCGACTCGGACAACGGCGATGGTCCGCTCGTCCTCGCCGTCTCCGGCACCCTTCGAGATGCCCTGTGCACTGCCGTCGGGCACCGGCTCGCTGAAGTCAGCCGGCTGTGGGTAGCCGAGCGGGCGGTAGACGGCGAGGACTTCGACCCCGAGATCGCCGTGTGGATCCTGAGCGGCTTGGCCAACCTGGCCCGTGCCGTCCGCGAGGGAGACGAGAACCTGTATTGCTGGGTGGCGTAGAAAGGGTGTGGCCACCGGTGATCATCTTCGGTTGTGCGGACAGACGAAGATCAGCCGATGGCCGTGGGCCACAGCGTAGACCCTGCCCGGTGGCAGCCGGTTTTCGACGACCTGATGGCGAGGGTGGCAAGGCGGTTCGCCCGGGTCGAGCCGCGTCGCAGGGCACGGGCCTTCGTGCTGGGCCTGCTGGCAGAGTTGCCGCGGAAGAACTGCTGGACGATCGCGGAGCATGCCGGTGACAGCAGTCCGGCCGGTATGCAGCAGCTGCTGAGCCGCGCGTCCTGGGACGCCGACGACCCGCCGCCACCCGAACGGGTCAGAAACCCACGACACCGTCCTGCCCACCGAACTCACCGCATAGCCTCAAGGAAGAGATCACCGAGTGGCCGTCAATACACCTCTCCAACGGACGTGACCTGCAACTGATGCTTGTTGCTGGTAAGCCCGTCTGACGGCGGCTGGATGTGCGGCGGATCGCGGCGTTATGGCTGGAGCGTGCGACGAATGAACTCCTCGCCGCTGGTCGGCGGTGTGGCCTCGCAGAAGGCCGCGATCACGCCAGCTCCGCGTCGAATGGCGGTCTGGCCGGTGTGTCGGGAAACGCAGAGAAGCGCTGCAGTCACCCCGCAACCTCACTTGATTGAAGCTGGCGCCTTTATTCTTCAACAGCAGACATTCGGGCGACCACAGACGAATGGTGAGAACCTTGCAGATTGGTCCGCCAGATG
The DNA here is from genome assembly GCF_044751205.1 of Streptomyces sp. NPDC088732. NCBI lineage: Bacteria > Bacillati > Actinomycetota > Actinomycetes > Kitasatosporales > Streptomycetaceae > Streptomyces > Streptomyces sp. NPDC088732. The sequence continues at coordinate 26,374 of NZ_JBIVLI010000039.1, read as the reverse complement.
GCGGATCTTGCGGGAGGGGGCATGATACTGGCGGGCAGCCCTGGAGTCCCTGTAGACCGCCGCTCCTGGAAGCGTCAGGGAATTGCACGGGACCTGCTCATCAGGTTGAAGGGCGGCGCGCTTCAGGCACCGGAGCACCGTGCACTCCGCCAGCCCGACGGCCTGGAATCCCGGTGGAGTCACTTCGATCCGGCGCCTCTCCCCGCACTTCCGCCGTCCCACGCAACCCAGGTGATGCCCGTGGGCCGGTGGATGCGGGGCGATCGTTGACGAGCGGGTTGCCGTCAGGAAGACAGCCTGACGGCCCCGGGGCCGGTGAGCGGCCTCACCTCGGAGCCGGAAACCTTCTGCCCACAGGAGCAGCGCAGCTCGACGTGTACCTGGCCGCCGCAGCCGGCGTGCTTCAGCAGTGCCGGCGGGCCCTCCGGGCCGCCGAGATGTGTGTCTCCGTACTGCAGGAGGGCGGCCAGAACCCACTGCAGGTCGTGGGCGGGCGACGTGAGGTGGTATTCCTGGCGCGCACGGTGTCCGTCCTCCCGATAGTTGCGGCGCTCCAGCAAGCCGGCGTCGACGAGTTGCTGCAAGCGTTCGGTCAGGACCCGACGGGAGACCCCGAGGTGCTCCGCGATCTCGTCGAAGCGGTGAAGACCGGCGAAGACCTCGCGCAGAATGAGCAGCGTCCACCGCTCGCCGATCAGTCTCAGGGTCGCGGCGACGCTGCAATTGTCCAGATCAAGCTCATGCCACTCCATATCGTCAGAATACCCCCAGGGTTTCCATGTGGAACTCAGCCTTGACTTTCTGAGTTCCAGAGAGAGACTTAGCTATCAGCGGGCCATTGGCCGCACTTCTGCACCGTCGGCCCGCGAGGCCGCCCGGTGACCGCCTCGAGCCCTGTCTCTGCCCGCTGTGCGCCTGGCGAGCCGAACGGCCCCGCCCTTTTGACTTTGGGTGCTGCCGCACAACACGGGACGGACCAGATGGGTGAACACATGTTCACCCCGCATTGCACTCAGTCTTGAGCATGGAGAGAGCATGTCGAGCAACCAGATGATCGTTGATGCCTGTCGTCGCGCCTATACCGGATTCGAGGAAAACAACTCGTCCGACCTGGTGGCTCTGATGTCGCCGAACGTGGTTTTCCACTTCCCCGTCTCACTGCCCTACGGCGGGACGTTCCATGGGCGGGAGGGCTTCGCGGCCTTCTACAAGGACCTCTACGACCACTACTATGAGTACTTCAACTACGATCTGCATGCAGTTCTTGACGCAGGGTCGCACGTGGTGGTCCCGGTACGGGCCCGAGCGAAAGCGAAGAACGGCCGCACGATGGAGAACGAGCATCTCCTGCTCTTCACCGTGACCGACGGACTGATCACGGAGGCACGGCTGTACGCCGACACCGCCAAGGGGCGCGACGTACTCGAGGGCCTTAAGTCCTTTCCTTCCGCGGCCAACTGATTCCGCGACGGCGTGGCACTCCTGCCCCTACCGTGACGCTGGTGGCTGATGGCGACAGGGAAGGTGGTCGGCTCGGCGCCGACCGTGGCCAAGCGCGCGCTGCGCCCTGGCCACGCTGATCGGTCTAGGCCCGCACCGGCCGCACCTTCACCGGTGATATGCCGCCGTGCATGCCAGAGAGGTCATCAACATGATCATAAACAGCGACGAACTTGACGCAAGATCCGCGTACAAGCTCCTCATCGGGTCGGTAACGCCGCGCGCGATCGGCTGGGTGAGCACCTTGTCGACATCCGGTGTCGCCAATCTGGCGCCGATCTCGTTCTTCACCGTAGTGAGCCGGATGCCCCCGATGGTTTCCCTGACCCTGCAGCCACGGTCGGACGGGACGTTGAAGGACACACTCGTCAACATTCGGGACAGCGGTGAGTTCGTCACCAACCTGGTCACGCTTCCGCAGGCCCACGAGATGCATCGCAGTGCGATCGAGTTCGATGGCTCCCAGGACGAGTTCGAAGAGGTCGGGCTGACCAAAGAGGCCTGTGAAGTGGTCGAGGTGCCGCGTGTGAAGGACTCCCCGATCGCCATGGAATGCACGCTTGCGCGCATCATGCAGGTCGGCGACGTCAACGACCACGTCGTCTGGGGCAAGGTCGTGCGCTTCCACATCCGGGACGACGTCTACTTGCAGAACGGACGGATCGACACCGCTGCCATTCCGGCGATCGGCCGCCTCGCCGCCGAGTACACCCTGGCCGACAATGCGTTCGTCACCCCCCTTCCGACGTACGTACTGAGCGAACGTCTGGGCAAGCGCAGCCACCGCCTCGACGAGCGTCCGGACGGATGGTCGCCGGTGGACAGCGCCGAGTGGTCGCCCTCCGGAGCCACCAAGGCCTGAGAGCACCGATGCCCACCCCGGCCGCACGGCGCCGTGCACGTTAGCGCCGATCGCCGCCGAGACCCAGGCCGGCAGCACGCAAGTGGAGTCGGCACGTGGCCGGGTCGAGCGCCGGGCAGCCTCCCAGCGTGATCGACGACCTTGCGGATGCTTCTCAGAACCAGGAACTCGACGAGCTCTTCATCCGTGTCGGACATCGTTTCGGCCACGCTGACCTGCGCCGCAGGATGCGTGACTACATCCGTGGTCTGCTGAGTCCGGTCGGCCGCAAGAACGGCTGGCAACTGGCCGAGTTCGTCGGCCATCGCACCCCCGACGGCTTCCAGCGACTGTTGAACAGGGCCGTCTGGGATGCCGGCGCCGTCCGTGACGACCTGCAGACCTACGTTGCCGAACAGCTCGGAGACGACGGTGGCGTCCTGATCATCGACGACACCGGATTCGTCAAGAAGGGCACCACTTCCGCGGGCGTGCAGCGCCAGTACTCCGGGACCGCCGGCCGCACCGAGAACCGCCAGATCGGGGTTTTCGCCGCCTACGCCACCGCCCGCGGCCGGGCCCTAGTGGACCGGGACCTGTATCTGCCCCGGTCATGGACCGACGATTCCCAGCGCTGCCGTGCTGCGAAAGTCCCCGAAGACCGGGCCTTCGCCACCAAGGGCGAACTGGCCAAGACCATGGTGGTGCGGGCACTCGCCTCACCGCTGACGATTGCCTGGGTGACCGCCGATTCCGCCTACGGTCAGGAATGGCGCTTCCGCCGTCTGCTGGAGGAAGCCGCCGTCGGCTACGTCCTCGCCGTCCCGAAGTCTCAGCACGTCCCTCGCTTCGGCCGCATCGACTACCTGTTCACGCAGGCCCCGCAGGTGACCGGATCCGGAGCCTGGGCAACGACGGCACAGGCGCTGGGCACGTCCTGGCACCTGGTGGCTCCTGACCAGGCGGGGTTCGGCCGTACACCCATCCCGGCGGGCTCCAGGGGTGGGCTCCGGCTGTGGACGGGGCAGGCCGCTGGCCTGATGGACGCTCTCGGCGGCGAGCACTACGCCGTGGTGGGCCACTCCATGGGGGGGGTGCCGTGGCGCTGGCGTTGGCGGCCGCGCGTCCCCAGCAGGTCACCCGTGTCGTGGCGGTCTCGACAATGGGCGCCCCCGGGGCGCCGCTGTCCGCCGAGCTCGACGCGGTCTGGGCCGCCACCGCCGGCCTCCTCGGGGCACGAGACATGTTGAGTCACCTCGTCCTCGACCAAGCGCTCGTGACCGAGTCGGCCGTCGCTGCCCGTGCAGCCGCGATGCGAGCGGGGGCGGCCGCATTCGCGTCGTTGTTCCCTCCACCTAGGGCACGTTGAGCCGACGAGCTCACCCTCTCCGCGCAAACGCTGGCAGGGGCCCGCGCGCCCGTGCTGCTCGTCCACGGCGCCGAGGACCGAGTCACCGCGCTCAGGACAGCAGCCCTACCCCTGCTCGAACACCTGGCCGATGTCCGGCTGTACGTGCTCGGCCGATGCGGGCACGTGCCGGCGCTCGAGCACCCGCACGACTTCAGGCGACTCCTGTCGTGCTTCCTCGGCCGGGAACGAGGTCACGAGGACTTGTCCGGTCGATCATGTGCTGGCCGTCCTCCGGGTCGTTGATGTGGACATGGGGCGGGGTGACTTGAGCGATGCCGAGTGGGAACGGCTGCGGCCGTTCCTACCGGTCAGCAATATGCGCTGTGGCCGGTGGCGCGATCACCCGCAGGTGATCGACGGGATGCTGCACCGGGTCCGGACCGGGGTGCAGTGGCGCGACCTGCCGGAACGGTTCGGGCCGTGGAAGACGGTCTATGAACGGCACGGGCTATGGTTGGCGGACGGGACGTGGGAACGTCTGCCACAGCAGGTCCAGGCCGCGGCCGACGCAGCCGGTGAGATCGACTGGGACGTCTCTGAGCCTGATCCAGAGCAAGTGAGCGCCGGCCCAGCAAGGCACCGCTGCGTCATGCGCCGGGAGGACTGCCGATTGGGCGTTCGCGCGGGTCTCCTTCCCGCCGCATCTCACCGTGTGGTGTCCTGCAACACGACGACTGCGGCCCCACTCGACTGCCGGCTGCGGGTCCCGGCACGATGACGCAACCCTGCACAGGCTGCCGTCCGAGACACTCGTCCTGGTCCGCCCACAGCCCAGCCCGGCGGGCAAAGCGCACGTGCCGGCCTGCCGCCCCGCGAGCGGTAAGCGACGGGGGGTGCTGCACCTCCGGGCATACGCCAGGTCCGCGCGCCCGCGTATTGGGCCGATGACCGATCTCGACACCGTCTACCGGGCAGCCCTCGACGGGCAGTGGGACAGCGTGATCGGCCTGTCTGAGGCATCGTGGCTCGATGTGAAGAGCTCGATCTACGCTTTGGACCAGGCCGGTCCCCGCGCCGAACTGTGCAAGCACGTCGCCGCGATGGCGAATGCGCAGGGCGGCCTGCTGATGATCGGCCTGCGGACCGAGCTGGTGGACGGGCGGGAGGTCGTCGACGGGCTCAAGCCCGTCCCCCAGCGACTCGTCGACCCGGGCCGCCACCGCAAGATCCTCATGGAGCAGGTGCGGCCCCCCGTACGGGACCTCCGCGTCGACTGGGTCGCGTGCCAGGAGGACAGCGGGGTCCTCGTGCTGTACGTACCGCCGCAGCCCACGACGGACGAGCCGTTCGTGGTGCCAGCCTCGGACCCCAAGGGGCGCGAGGGCGTGGCCGTCCCCGTCCGGTCCGGGGACGACACCTCGTGGCTCAAGCCAGCCGAGCTGCAGCGGTTGCTCGCCCTGGGCTGGTCGAGCAGCGCCGCGGCGCCGGGCCCATCGGCGGCCGCCGGCGGTGACCGGACAACCGCCGAGCGCCTGTTGAGGCTGGCCCCACAGGATGCCCCCTGGCTCAAGCACCTCCGCAACGGCGGCCCGTTCCACCGCGTCCCCGCGTCGGTCAGCGACGGGGTCCACGAAGCCGCCGAGGCCTTGGCGGACGAAGTGCTGCGCTTCAGGGACCCCGACCTGGCCGCGGCCACGGAGAAATTCACCAGCGCCGTCCACGAGCTCAGCGACGTGCTCGGCGGACTGCACGCCCCACTGGATGGCCCGCTCGCGTACTTCGAGGTCCCGCCCGAATGGAAGGGGAGGGACCCGGACCGCTACTACGCGGCCCTCAGGGAGAACTCCCGGGTGGCGCAGGCGGTGCTCGAGGCCCACGGGGACTGGGTGAACAGGCTCAACGGTAAGGGCCTGCTCGCCTGACCGGGACTGTCGAACCCCTCGGCGACAGGGAGCCCTGCGCCCGCGAGCGGTTGTGCCAGGCGTCCGGGTGCTCGACCGGGCGCGTCAGTGCGGCGGCCGGGCGGTCGCGGCTCGTGCAACCGGCGCCTTCGGGCCCGGTATGACTGTTGCCCTCTGTCGAATGGATGACCTGGGGGCGCTGTCACCGGGCCCGAGGGGTGTCGTCGGAGTCGCTGATCGGGGGCCCGACCACCGTCCGGCCGGGCCCCCGACCTGGGTTTTCACCCAGGTCGGGGGCCCACGCACGTCATCCGGAACCGTTCAGGTGAATCCGTTCACGGCGGTGTTCAGGTCAGGCCGAGGGGCCCTGCATGGTGTCGATGAGCCGGTGGCGGGACAGGGCGTAGGAGAAGTCCGGGACGGTGTGGGTGCCGTCACGCAGGTCGCGGGCCAGGTGCGTGTAGAGCGCGGCGACGTTCCGGGAGGGACCCGCGAGCTCCTCGGCGATGTCGGCGCGGTATTCGGCGGGTACCTCGATCGGGGAAACGGCGGCGTCGTCACCGAAGCCCCCCTGCAAGGTGAGGTCGGCGATCTGCATGTTCCCCCAGCCCGCGGTCAGCACGAGGTCGCCGTCGGTGCCGTTGATCTCCCAGCGGAAGTTGTCACCGCGCGAGGTGCCGCCGCGGTAGAAGACCGACGCGGCCGCCCCACCCTCCAGCGTGCCGATCAGGGAGATCTGGTCGGCCGCGGTCACCGGCAGGACGCTTCCGTCCTCGGCCACGGTGACCTCCTGGCGCCCCACCACGAGGTTGGACGAGTGGTGGGTGAATTCCCCGAGGGTCGCGCTGAGCGCGTCAATGGCGTGCAGGGCGGCGGCAGTCAGCGGAGTGGCGCCCTGGGTCCTGTCGTACCAGTACGCGTGCGCCCGGGTGGTCTGCGGTCCCCAGACCATGCCCGAGCCGACCAGCGTGGTACCGATGACCCGGCCGATCCTGCCCTCGGCGATCAGTCGGCGGGCGTAGCGCAGCTCGGGGTGGTAGCGGCCCTGGAGGCCGATGACGGTGCGCACGCCGGCGGTCTCGGCGCGGCGGACCAGGTCGGCGGCCTCGGTCCCGTCCAATGCGAGCGGCCATTCGCTGTAGACGGTCTTGCCCGCGTCGATCGCGGCCGAGACCAGCTCCCGGTGGTGGGGCACCTTGACCGCCACGACCACGACGTCCACGCCCGGGTGGGCGATCAGGTCCGCGTGGTTGTCGAAGGCCGCTTCCACGCCGAAGGCGGCAGCGGCCGCGTCGGCCGACTCCTGGCGGGAGGTGCTGATCGCGCGCAGCTCGAAGTCCGGCAGCGCCTTGAGCGCCGGGACGTGGCTGATCGAGGCCCAGCCGTGCTGGCTCGCGCCGATGATGCCGATACCGATGGTGCTCATGTGTCTGCTCCTGCGAGTGTCCCGGTGACCGGGTGTGCGTACGGGCGGGCGAATGCCCTGGGTGAGAGGACGGCCGGAGACCGGTTTGCTGCTGTCTTCCTGGCCGTGTGCCTCAGTGAACACTATCTGGAACGAGGAGTAAAGAAAGACTGGTCCTGGCGCCGGACGGACAGCGAATCACGGCCCGTGCGGGTGGTGCTCGCGGCCCGTCGTGTTATTTGACTCATCATTCCTGATTTGGATACCCTGGTCGGCATGGCCAGGATCAGAGAGTTCGACACCGAAGTGGCGGTGGAGGCGGCAATGGACGCCTTCCGCACCAAGGGCTACGAGGGCACGTCCGTGCAGGACCTGGTGGCGGCCACCGGAGTGGGGCGGGGCTCGCTCTATGCCGCCTTCGGCAGCAAGGAGGGGCTGTATCTCGCGGCCATGGACCGTTACCGGGAGAAGCACGCCCTGCCCCTGATCGACATCCTGCGTTCCGGGGCTCCCGCGCGGGAGCTGATCCGTGAGGTGCTGCTGGGCACCGTCGACGTGATCGCGCAGGACGGCAGCCGCAGGGCTTGCATGATCGTGGGCGCGACGATGGAGCGCATCTCCCACGACGCCACGGTCGCCGCCCATGTGCGTGCCACGACCACCTCGCTGGAGGACGCGCTGTACGAGGTCATCGTGGAGGCCCGGTCGAAGGGCGAGCTGCCCGCCGGCCGCAGCCCCCGCGACCTCGCGCGGTATCTCATCGCAACGCTCCACGGGCTGCGGGTGCTGGGTGCCATCAACCCCGACCGCGCCTCCCTGACCGCGGTCGCGGAGGTCGCTCTCGACGCTCTCGGCTGACATTGCCCGTACCGGACAAGCGAAGCGCCCCGCGGCTCAGCCGCGGGGCGCTTCGCTTGTCCGATGTCTAGTGGGCGGGGTGCACGTCCAGTGCGGCGAGGTCGTCGTGGTCGGCCGCCGCTGCTTTCTGCGTGGAGGGTCTGCCCACGTTGACCGCGAACAAGGCGATGAGCGCGGCTGCGGCAAGGAAGCCCGCCGCCCACCAGTAGGCCACCGCGTAACCGTGCACCAGTGCCGCCTTGTCCACGGGGTTGGTGCCGTGGCGGGAGGCCAGATAGCCGGCCGTCGCGCGGGCGGCGATGGTGTTGAGCAGCGCGGTGCCGATGGAGCCGCCGATCTGCTGGGCGGCGCCGGTCATGGCGGAGGCGACGCCGGCGTCGCGGGCCTCCACGCCGTGGGCGCCCAGGCCGAAGGCGGGCATGAACGCGGTGCCGATGCCGACGCCCACCACCATCTCAGCCGCCGCGATGAAGGCGAAGGACGAGCCGGCGTCGAGCAGCGAGAGCATCAGTACGCCGATGCCGGAAACCGCGTATCCGGCGCTCATCAGCACGCCGGGGCGCACGCGGTGGAAGAGGCGGGCGCCGATCTGGGTGGAGCCGATGGCCTGCAGGACCGCCATGGGGATGAAGGCCAGCCCGCTCATCACCGGCGAGTAGCCCTTGACCAGTTGGAAGTAGTAGCTCAGGAAGAGGAACATGCCGAACATGGCGATCACGGACAGGCCCAGGGACAGGTAGGCCCCGGCCCGGTTCCGCTCGGTCAGGACGCGCAGCGGCAGCAGCGGCGACTTCGCCTTCGACTCGAGTAGGACGAAGGACGCCAGCAGCAGCACGGACAGGACGAACATGCCGATGGTCAGGGTCGAGCCCCAGCCGTCGTCCTCCGCCTTGGCGAAGCCGAAGACGAGGGCGACGGTGCCGCCGGTGGCCAGTACGGCTCCGGGCAGGTCGAGGCGCTCACGGCGGGTGTGCCGGCTGTCGGCCCCCACCAGTCTCAGGACGCCGACGATGCCGATCGAGGCGATCGGCAGGTTGATGTAGAAGCCCCAGCGCCAGTTGACGTACTGCGTCAGGACACCGCCCAGCAGCAGGCCGGCGCCGCCGCCGGCCGTGGCGATGGCACCGTAGATGCCGAACGCCTTCGCCCGCTCCTTCGCGTCGGTGAAACCCAGTGAGATCAGCGCGAGTGCGGCGGGGGCGAGCAGCGCGCCGAACACGCCCTGAAGCGCGCGCGCCGTCAGCAGCGTGGGGAGGTTGGGTGACAGGCCGCCGATGGCCGAGGCCACCGCGAACCCGACAAGGCCGATGAGGAAGATCTTCTTGTGGCCCCGCAGGTCCGCCAGTCGTCCGCCGAGGACGAGCAGGCCGCCGAAGGCGAGGCCGTAGGCGGTGATGACCCACTGCCGGCCGCCGTCGGAGAAGCCCAGGTCGTGCTGCGCGGACGGCAGGGCGATGTTCATGATCGCCCCGTCCAGGAAGACCATCAGCTGGGCGATGCCGATGAAGATCAGCGCTTTCCAGCGCCGGGGGTCCGGTTGAAGGGCGGTCGTGGACATGCGCGTGCTCCTGGGGGAAGGGCGAGAGGAAAGGGAGAGGTCGACCCCTGCGGGTCAGGACCTCTCGGCCTGCGGCCGGTCGCTCGTTGCCTGAAGAGGCAAAAACGCCAAGATTATGGAACGAGCGTATCAGTACCTGAAGAGGGCACGGTCCGGCGCCCTCCAGCCAACCCCAGACCCACGTCCACAGCGGAGACCTTGCGGTTCCTGCCACGCGGGCACCTCCGCCATGACATCCGGCGGTCGATTCACGATCGCCATTCCGATAAATTGACCGCACGTTCCAGTATGTGTAGAGTCTGTCTTGCCCGGCACGGTTGTGGTCACGAACCTGCCGACGCGGCCCTGCCCCCAAGGGGCGGGGTCAGCCGCGAAAGCCGGGACCCACACGTCGCATCGGCTTCGCGAATCGCCGAACGGGCGCTCCCCGAACACCGGCACCCGCATGCCGCACCAGAAAAGGGACAGCAATGACCTCCGACCGCAGCAAGACCCCCTCCGACCGCCGGTTCTCCAAGAAGGCGGGCATGGTGACGGCCGCCGCCCTCCTCCTGGCCGGAGGAGTGGCGACCGGTACCGCGACGGCCAGTTCGCACCACTCGCACGACGACAACGCCGGCAGCGCTTCCATCGCCGCGGCCGTCCGCAACCTCGCGGACATCCAGGGCATCGAGAAGCTGAAGGCCCGCTACTTCCAGGACATCGACACCAAGCAGTGGGCCGATCTCCAGGCGCTGTTCACGCCCGACGCGCACATCAACACCGGCCAGGAATTCAACAGCCCCGCGGAACTGGTCAAGGCCACCAAGACCCTGATCGCCGATGCCCCCACCGCGCACCAGGGACTCCTTCCGAACATCACGGTCAAGGGCGACACGGCAACCGGCACCTGGGTCATGGAGGACTACGTCAACCTGAAGGCAGGCGGCGGTTTCCACGGCTACGGCCAGTACCACGACACCTACAAGCGCATCCAGGGACGTTGGTACATCACCGGATCGGTGCTGGAGCGGTACCGCATGGACACCCTCCCCGACACGGGCCCCTACCAGGCCCCGCCGAAGACCAACTGACCCGCCACAAGACCCCTGGGGCTGCCGCACCCCAGGAAGGAGAACGATGAAAGCCATCGGAGTGGTCCGCTTCGGAGGACCGGAAGCCCTGGAGATCTTCGAGATCCCCGAGCCGCACGCCGGTCCCGGCCAGGTCCGCATCCAGGTCCATGCCGCGACCGTCAATCCGGGGGACCGCTACCTGCGCAACGGAGCGATCGCCCACCTGGCGCCGGGGCCGCCCTACATCCCCGGCATGGAGGCGGCCGGCGTACTGGACGAGATCGGCCCCGAGTCGGTGACCGGCCTGCGTGTCGGTGACCGGGTGACGGCCATGACCATGCCTCTCACGGAACACGCCGGCGGCTACGCCGAATACGTGGTCCTCCCCGCCAGTTGGGTCGTCCGCGCGCCGGCCGGCGCCACGTACGCCCAGGCCGCGACCCTCCCCATGAACGGCCTCACCGCCAGGCAGGCCCTCGATCTGCTCGCCCTGACCCCGGGACAGACCCTCGCCGTCACCGGCGCGGCCGGCGTCGTCGGTGGATACGCCGTCCAGCTCGCCAAGGCCGACGGCCTGACCGTCATCGCCGACGCCTCACCCGCCGACCGGGAGCTCGTGCACGCGCTCGGCGCCGACACCGTGGTACCCCGCGGGGCCGCCGTCACCGACCACATCCTGCGAGCGGCCCCCGGCGGCGTGCACGGCCTCCTGGACGCAGCCGTCCTCGGCTCGGCCACCCTCGCCCCCGCGGTCCGGCCCGGCGGAGGGATCGCCGTCCTGCTCGGCGAAGGCGCCAAAGCCATGCCGCCCGGCGAACTCGGCCGCCGCTCCGTCCGCCTGCACTCGGTCAACGTCCCCGACTCTCTCGGCGACCACGCGCGACTCGACCGCCTGCGTGGCCAGGCGGAGGACGGCGTCCTCACTCTGCGGGTCGCCGGGGCCTTTCCGCCGGAACAGGCCGTCGACGCCCACCGCCTCCTCGAAGCCGGGGGTGTCCGCGGCCGCCTCGTCCTGCAGTTCCGGGACGAGGACGCGGACGGGTGATCGCGATGTGCTCGGCGGCCTGGGCGAATTCGTCCAACAACACGGTCAGCTGCGCGATCTGCTCGCGACCGCTCGCGGACCTCCGGGCGGGCGAGCAGGGCACCGAGGATGTGTCACAGCCAACCTCGTTACGACCTGAACAGGGCGAACTCCCCTACTTGGGCTTCCGCCTGTCCCGACAAATGGACAGATGGCCGACGCGCGCTTCTTCAACGACGAGCCCTTCCTCAACAACGAGGAAGGACCCGACCTGCTCGGGCACGGACGGTCCGCAGAGCATGCGATCAGCTTGCTGGACCGGGTCGGCTCCCGCCGCGGACCGCGGCGACGACGGCCCGCCAAGCTCCACGGTGACAAGGGATACGACTACGACCACCTGCGCCGATGGCTGCGTTCCCGGAACATCACCCCGCGCATAGCGCGCGAGGGCATCGAATCCTGCCAACGCTTGGGCGGTCACCGGTGGACCGTGGAGCGCACCGTCGAATGGTTGACCGGGTGTCGCCGCCTACACCGTCGCTACGAACGCAAGGCCGAACACTTCCTCGCCTTCGCCAGCATCGCCGCCACTCTCATTTGCTTCCGGCGTCTGGGTAGGTGAGCCAGCTCATGCGACGCCGAGGAAGCCCCGGTCCGCTCCGTCGAACTGAAGGCACGAGTCATGGCTCAGGCCCAGGAGTTCTGCCATGGGCACCGCACGACGGCTGGTCGCCAACAGGTCCTGGCGGGCCTCGGCAGACCACAGCGGCGGGAAGAACGACAGCCCCTGCCGCCCAGTCAGCGCGGAGACCTCGCTGCGCCAGCCGTCCCACCGCAGGTCCGCGTAAAACTCATCGAGTCCTCCCGCGAAGATCCAGGACAACCAGGCCGAGTGGCCGGCACCCAGAGACGTCCAGCCAAGGGCGTCGGGGGCAAAGTAAGCGACCTCGCCCGGCTCGCCTGGCCGACCGGCCGAACCGGGATCGGCTCCGTTAAGGACAAAGACCCCGCCCAGCACATCGTGCGCAACCACGAGTCCCGCTCCCGGTCGCCATGCCGGATCGAAGGTTGAGGGCATCGCGTTGACCTCGGCCAGACTCAGCAATGCCTCGGCGTCAGCGCCACGGGGGCTGCCGAAGATCCGCAGCCATCCGCCGTCCACGAGTAGACCGCCGCAGTTCAGCACAATCCCGCCCAGGTTCGACCGGGCGGAGACTTGTAGTTGACGTAGGCCAGCGCGGCCTACCCCAGCATCGGCAGGCAGCACCTCGACGGGAACACCGGTACCGGCCAGCACTTCGAGAAGGGCTGGCCAGGCCGGATCGTCGACGTAGATCAGCTCATTGACCTCGCGCATCCCCGCATCGTCGCACCGCCACCATAGGCCCGGCCCACCGGGGCACCCTGGCTTTGGCTCACCAAACGAGATGACCTCTTAGGAGCGAGGTGGGGCGGCCCTTGTCCTGACCTGGGGTTCCATGCCCTGGGTGGAGTCCGGCAGCACGCACCCTGGCGCACTTCTCTTCCCCGTGGGACCCCGCTCGTTCTGGCAGGGAGTGGCACGCGAGACTTTGGGTTGGTGTGTCTCTTCCCTGCTGCCACGGTCTGCAGGTGTGTGCCGTGCGCGTATCGGTCAGAAGGGAGGTTCGAGATCACCGTTGCCATCGCTGTGCGGCTCCCAGTCCTCGACCTTCTCCGAAAGAGGCTCAGGGCCGGGCGGATGGTGGCCCCATGTTTTGAGGGCCTTCCACGCGACGCGCCGGTTGGGCTCGTAGCTGCTGGTGTCCAGGATGCGGCGCGCGTGCCAGGCGAGGTGATCACGGTCCTCGGCGAGCGCGGGGTGTTCGGCGAGGATGAGCGCGGCGATGACGGCGGCTTCGTACACGTTCTTGTGGCTGTCCTGCAGGAAGGGCGCGACGGCCCGGTAGAGCATCGGACGCAACTCCCGGAAGGCCGCCACGGTGGTGTCCGGGGCGAAGTCTGGCCAATACTCCTCGTTGCGGGCGACGATCTCGTCGGAGGCGTCGTGAAGCGTGGAAGCCAGCCAGCCCAACAACGTCGCGCGGATGGGGATGTCGCCATAGGGCCGTCGCATCATGGCCGCCGGGTGGGTGAGGATGGCAGCGACGTACATGGCGGCGGGAGCGGTGGCTTCGTAAATAGTGTTCTGGTGGCCGACCAGCTCACGCAGCTCCTGCAAAGCCGTGACCTGGACCTTGGGATCGGGCTCCAAAAGTTGCGTCAGAACCTTGGGAACGTCCTCACCGGACCCGACAGGCATCTGGAACGAACCCCAGTCGGTTTCCGCCAGGACAACCTGATAGGGCGGCAAGTCAGGCTCGCGGGGTGCCCCGGCATTGGAACGGCTGCTGGTCACAGGCCAAATCTAGACCAGACTTCTGACACCGTCCCCTTCCGGGTCAGTCCCTCTGTCTGCGGTCCGGCCACGCTGCTGCGCGTGTGGCATGTCACCAGTTTGGAAGACTGAGGGGTTACCGCTGTTCCCCGTGGCTCCCCGTGCACCGCCTCACCTGGCACGGCTGTGGCACGCTCGATCCCCTCGATGTGAACTATGGGCACGACGGTCGCTGAGGTCTGCGGGGCGCATCAGTCGGCCCCCAGGAGCCGGTGACGGTCATCCGTGGGTGCCTAGGGTCTGTCCGGCGGATCTTCGATCGGTATGGTCGTAGGATCATGAAGGTTCTGATCTTGCTGTTCGCCGCGTTTGTCGTTTTCGTCGTGCCAACCGCCTTAGTTTGGCTGCTGGGGCAGCGAGCGAGGGTACCTGACTGGATGCTGATCGTTTTCTTGCTGGCCGGGTGGCTGACAGTGTTCGTCGGCGGGTTCCTCTGGCAGCGTGCGCAGCCGAGCCTGTTTCCCGAAGCGTCGCCCTGCTACGGGACAAGCGGCGCTGTCTCGCAGTATTTCCCGCCCGACTCGTTCTGCCTCCACCAAGACGGGGAGTTGCGGACGGTCAATGGGCCGAATGCCAAGCTCGTGTTCTGGACCGCCGCCAACACCACCTTGGCGACGGCTGTTGCCGCTGCCTTTGCGCGGCATCGTCACGGATCTTGATCGCGCTCGTCAAAGGCGACGTGGGCACGACCGTCGTCGGATAGCCGGGTTACACAAAACGCTTCGGCTACCCGTCGCTTGGAGGCCGAGCTGGGCGCGGCGGCCGTTTTGATCCTGTTGTACAGATCAGGAGCGCAGCCATAGGCGGATCGAGGCGACTGTGGCGGTGCCGTGGAAGATGTAGGCGCGTTTGTCGTACCTCGTGGCCACGGCCCGGGAGTTCTTCAGCGCGTTGATCGTGCGCTCCACTTCGTTCCTGCACTTGTAGGTCGCCTTGTCGAAGCCGACGGGTCGGCCACCCTTGCTTCCGCGAGCCTGGCGGTTGGCCCGTTGGTGAGCCAATCAGCCGAGAAGGCACAGAAAAAACGAGTGCCGGGGAACGTACGACGCCAGGCCTGTGTGTGAGCGAGCTGACCCTGCGTGGTCAGTGCGTGCCATTCGTTCGCGGACTACGACGAACAACTCACCCCGGCGGCATGGCCGGTACCAGGCCAGGTGACCAGCCACCGCGGCCCAGGCGGCGGCAAAGGGGGATGCGGAAACGATTCCGGCACCCTGGTCCCACTTACCGTGGCAGAAGTCCGCCCGCTCCTGGCAACTCGCTGCCCGCTCCAGCCCGACCGGCCGCTTCGCATCCACACGGTGAGCTCGTCGCACTGGCGACGCAAACACCGGGCCATCGCCGCCACTGCGACTATCAGCGACGACTCCATTCGTTGGTGGGGCAGTCCGGTAAGACTGCCCCAGACCAACAACCCCCGCCCTGCACTCTGAACAACGCCTCTCACCAGGCCAGAAGCGAAGCGCTGCTGGAGTACTGGGCGGGTGCGGTCAGGCCGCCTGTCCGGGGGTGCCGGCTCCGAGGAGCGGGCCCAGCATGTCCTTGAGGGCGTTGGGGTCGAACTCGGTCGCTCCGGCGGGTGCGGTAGCGGTGGTGGCCGTGTTCTTGAAGCCGAGGACCAGGGGGATGTGGGTGCCCTTGTGCTTGGTGTCGAACTGCCCCAGATCGAAAGTGATGTTGTTCAGGCTGCCGTCGTTCTCGTTGAGCTGGATCGCCGCGGTGACCGGGATGGACGGCGCGTCCGTAGGGGCGGAGGTGGGCAGGGCGTCGAAGCCAGGGATGTCGCTGAGGACGGGGAAAACCTGGTCCTGGATGTCGTTGATGAGGCCACGGGTGTTCTTGGCCTTGACCTCGACTGTGTCGAGCCCGTTGGCGGTGCCCTTGTCGGCAAGGGTGACGTTCTTCTTGAAGACGTTGGTGAGAGCGTCCTTCAGCTTCTGCTGCTGGGAGGCGTTCAGGGAGGGCGCCGGGCTGGGCGTTGTCTTGCCGCTGAGCTGCTTGGTGAGCTTGGCGAACTTCTCCGGGTCGATGGACACCCAGTCGCCCTTGAGGAGCCGCTTGAGCGGAGCCATGCTGGCCGGCAGGGAGTCGGCCGCCTTCGTGATGTCGTTGAGGCCGCCGGCGGCGGTCTTGGTGTCGGCGAACTTGGCCAGTGCGGCAAGGTTGAACTTGACGTATTCCTTGCCGGAGACGGCGCGAACCTCGGCCAGATTGGTGCCGTCGCCGGTGTGGACTGCGAGCGCCATGTTCAGGCTCGGGTCGATCTTGGTGCTGTTGGTGCCGTCGCCCTTGAGGGCTTCCTTCAGCGGCAGCTTGTCGGTCTTCAGGGAGACTGTGATGCCGAGACCGGCCAGCTGCTTCGCCTGGGCTTTGGTCAGTTTCGGCGTGCTGCTGGTGTCCTGGGCGTCGAGGGCCAGGACCTGGTCCACGGTCGCGTTGAAGCGGAAATCGACGGTGACCGCGTTGCTGTTGCCGAGCTCGGTGAAGGCGCCCTGGACCTTTTGTGCCGTGGTGAGTTCCTTGACCGTGCCGCAGGCGGTGGCCGCGGTAGCGACAGCGACGGCTATCGACAGGGTGGTGACAGCGAGGCGGGCACGCATGGCCGGCTCCTTCAGGAAATGCGGGCAGAACCATGCTGCCTGCAGGATGTAGGGCAAATCTTATCTTGTGTTTATCTATGCCTGAGGACGCGGGCGCATCCGTAGTCGTTGCGTCGGTTTGGGCACGCCGACGGGTGCGCGGAGCTTGTACCGGACACCTGTCGCCTTGCCCGTTTGGGCATGGTCCTTGCATGAACGCGAAGTGCAATCGCGTTCCTCGAGCCAGCAGTCGCATGGTGCCGACCAGTAGGTGAATTGAGGACGGCAACCAGGTTATGTTTCGTGCCGCCTCGGTCCATCGTTTCGGGGCGGCGACGCTTTTCGCGGTCTTCGGGTGGGTGGAAGGCTTCGGCGATTCTCACCCGGAGGCATTCGCGCCCTTTGGCCTCGTGCACGGTGGACACCGTTACCCGCGCCCCCTTTTCGTCGACAAGGCGGTTGACGGCGGCCGAAATGGCGTCAGCGCCGTGCTGCTCGACGAGGTCGACCAGCGGCTGCAGGTCGCCGCCGGCGGGGTCTTGATCGGCGTCGTCCTGCACTTCGCCCCACGTGGTGAACAGCACGAGCTCCGGGTGGTGGTGCGGCGGCCGTCCTCCAGGTCCCGCGCCGCATATGCCAGGGAGCGCAGGCTGTCTCCTCCCCCGGCCAGGGCGACTCGGCGGCCGAGACCGAGATGGCCGAGTCAGCGACAGGGCCGTGCCGTCGAAGCCGGTCATGACATCCTGGCGCCGCCCCACCCGTAGATGGCCTGCGCGGAAATCACGACCATCACCAGCTGGGCGCGACCGCGCTGAACGAGCAGCAGGTGCAATCCGGTCGGTCGTTGCCACCCCGGCCCGCGAGCACCGCACGCCGCACGCAACGGGGCGCGCCTTTGTGAGTGCGGCACCCGGGTACCGCATAAGCTCTGCAGATGGCGAAGTACTTCGACGTGCACCCCGAGAACCCCCAGCCGCGCAGCATCGCCCAGGTCGCCGACGCGGTGCGATCCGGAGCGCTGATCGCATACCCCACCGACTCCTGTTACGCGCTGGGCTGCCAGCTGGGCAGCAGGGACGGCATGGACCGGATCCGATCGATCCGCCACCTCGACGACCGGCACCACTTCACGCTGATGTGCCGGGACTTCGCACAGCTGGGCCAGTTCGTGCAGGTGGACAACGACGTGTTCCGGGCCGTGAAGGCGTCCACGCCCGGCAGCTACACCTTCATCCTCCCGGCTACCCGTGAGGTGCCGCGCAAGCTGCTGCACCCGAAGAAGAAGACCGTGGGTGTACGCATCCCGGACCATGTGGTCACCCAGGCGCTGCTGGCCGAAATGGGCGAGCCGCTGCTGTCCAGCACACTGCTGCTGCCCGACGATGAGGAGCCGATGACCCAGGGCTGGGAGATCAAGGACCGGCTCGATCACGTGGTGGATGCCGTGGTCGACTCCGGGGACTGCGGCACCGAGCCGACGACGGTGGTCGACTTCTCCAGCGGTGAGGCAGAGATCCTACGGCGGGGCGCGGGAGACACCTCGCGGTTCGAGTGAGGCCGGTCACGACGGTGTGGATCGTGCGTGACAGCGTGCGATGGGCACGCCGGCCGTCCACTGCCGGCGGACCATTGCGTGGTGTTTTGTCGCCGGCGGTCGGCGCCACGACCTGATGCGACGGACGGGGCAGGCGGCGTGCCGATGTCGGACGTCCTGGTCCGGGGAGTCTCGGCGCAGCAAAGAGCCCGCATCCTGTCAGGTTGCGGGCTCTGTCACCTCTTGTGCCGTCTACGTGTTGATGTCCTCGCCGGCTGTGAGGGTGTGCCAGTCAGTCGCCAGGCCACGGCTCGATCACAGCCGGCCCCCGTCGTGGACCGCTCCTCGGAGGAGCTCGCGGACGTGGCCAAGGCTGTGCGGGGGCGCTGCGCCGGACCGCGCGCGAGGGCGACATCACCTCGTGGGCGACGCGGCGTCGGCGGATGGGCCGGCGGCCCCAACGCTGTCGCGGCGTACCGGCAGTCGGCTGCACATCCGGGTCTGGACGTTCCCGATGAGCCGACAGCTCTACGTGATGTCCTCGACCCGACACTGTGCGTCTCCATCGCGTGTGGCACGGTCGGTAAGGCGCTGCGGGTGGAAGCCGTTGGCCCGCAGCGGTCCCGTCGGCGCATTTTGCTGACATGGCAGGTCCCCACCGCGGGTGGTTGGTGGTGGGGACCTGCCCGCTGCAGCGTGCGTCCCGGGTTCACACCCAGGTGTAGTTGTCGTCAGTGGCCGCATCCAGCCCTGGGTCGGCAACGGCGGCCCGAGGGCCGGCCGGGGCATTGAGCGCCGGGCCGATGGGCGGGAAGATCGGCAATCCGCCGGTCCTGCTGCAACCGGTCCAGTCGATGACGCCGATCTCGCGGCTGCCGTCAGCGAGTTCGTCGTATCCCTGCGTGGCCAGGCGCCCGTTGTTCCGGGGTGATGAGGAACCGGTGGATGAGGTGGAGCTTGCGCGGCAGCGGGGTGGAGACGGTCCGGGACACGCGCTGGTCGACGACCCGGAGCAGCTCACCGCCCTCGGCCTGGTCGACGTCGAGGTCGAGTTCCTCGGCGAGCCCCCGGCGCAAGGCTTCCCGGAGGTCTTCGCCGTCCTCGATGGGTGGAACCCGCACGTTCGTGGCGGATGAGGGCGACCTCGTGACCGCAGAACACCACGGCCCCGGTCCGGACCTTGATCCGGGAGAACGGGGCCGCCGCCGGCTTGCCGGGAGCGCTCGTCAAACGTCCAGCGTCGACGTCCCTGCGCAGCTTCGTGCGTTCAGGCCCGGCTCGTGCGGTCCAGGCAACGCTGCTGGTCGTCGCTTCCCGGGCTGAGCCGACGTCACACGGACGTTGCTTCGTGACGTGTTCACCCCACCGCACGACCACGCCGGTCTGCCACGACGAAGGTGGTCGGCGACAGCCGCCTTCGACGGAGCTCAGCCGCGGGACGGGCGCGGGAGAATCCGAGTGGCCGCGCTGAGCAGGGCGAGCGTGCCGCCGAGGGCGAAGGCGGCCGAGGCGCCGTAGCCGTCGACGACCATGCCTCCGATCAGCGAGCCGGCGGCGAGGGAGATCTGCAGCACGCTGACCAGGAGTGCCAAGCCGCTCTCGGGAGCGTCGGGGGTCGCGTGCAGGATCCACGTCTGCAGTGCCAGCGGCACCGCGCCGAAGGCCGCACCCCAGAGGACGACGAGCACAACGACGGCGGGTGCGGCGCCTGTCAGGGTGTTGAGGAGAACGACCGTGGCGGCGACCAGGACGGCCGCAGTGACGTAGACCGCGCGCAGGCTGTGGCCGATGATCGCGCCGGCGGCGAAATTGCCGGCCAGTCCTGCCACGCCGTATCCGAGGAGCACCAGCGTCACCGCGGATGAGCCGAAGTGTGCTCGGTCTTGCAGGTAGGGGGTGATGTAGGTGTAGGCGGCGAAGTGCCCGAGGAACATCAGCGCGGTGGCCAGCAGGGCGATGCGGGCGGCGGGAATGCGCAGGGACGACGTGAGCGTGGCCATGCGTATGGCGCCGGTGGGCGGCAGCGAGGGGAGTCGCAGTGCCAGGGCCACAAGGGCGAGCAGAGCGGCGCCCGCGGCGATGAAGAACGCGGTTCGCCATCCGGCGAGGTGTCCTACGAGTGCGCCGAGCGGCAGGCTGACCACGGTGCCGGCGGAGATGCCGGCGGTGATCAGCGAACTGGCGCGGTGGACCGCTTCGGCGGGCACCAGCCGGGCGGCGACGCCGGCACCCATCGCCCAGAATCCGCCGACGGCGATGCCGAGCAGGATTCTCGCCACCGCCATCACCGGCATATTGGGGGCCAGTGCTGCCACGACGTTGGAGGCCGTGAAGGACACCGCGAGGGCGATCAGCACCTTGCGGCGATCGAGCTTTCCCGAGGCGATGGTGAGCAGAGGCGCCGTGACGGCCGCCGTCAGACCGGGTACGACGACGACCAGACCCACGGTGCCGACGGAGACATGGAGGCTGGATCCGATGACGGGCAGGAGCCCGATCGGCAGGAACTCCGAGAGCACCAGCACGAAGGACATCAAGGCGACCGAGGCGACGGCCGGCCAGTTGCTCTGCGGCGAGGGTGTGGCGCGCCTTTCTGCTCGCAGCGGTTCTGGTCGGCCGACGACCGATGCCGTGCTGGAGTGGTCACTCATGCTGTTTGTCTCCTGGAGGGATCGGGGGCCGAGGGTGGCCCGGGTCGCGTTGTTGCGCGGCGGCTGTCCCGCGGCGGTGGGACGTACGCGGCAGGGGTCACAGCGGCGTGACCATGAGGACGAGATCCTGCAGCGAGGGCTCTGTCGGCCCCCCGCTGCGGAACGGATCACTCAGATCTGGTTCAGTCCACCGTCGACGTACAGTTCGGCGCCGGTGACGAAGCTGCTCTGGTCGGAGGCGAGGAAGAGAGCGGCGGCGGCCGCTTCGGCGGGCTCGCCCATGCGGCCGAGGGGCACCTGCTGCGCGAGGAAGGCGCGGAGCGACGTGGCCTCTTCCTCGTTGGGCGCGAGGCCGGTGATTCCGGGAGTCCTGATCGGTCCGGGCACCAGGGTGTTGACACGGATGCCGCGGCCGCGCAGCTCGTTGGCCCAGGTCCGGGAGAAGGAACGGATCGCGGCCTTGGAGGCGGCGTAGACGCCGAACGCCTCTCCGCCGGTGGTGGCGGCGGTGGAACCGGTCAGGATGACCGAGGCACCGTCGTTCAGGAGCGGGAGTGCCTTCTGGACGGTGAAGAGCGTCCCGCGGACGTTGATGTTGAACGTGTCGTCGAAGTGCTGCTCCGTCACCTCCTCCAGGGTTGCGAATTCCCCGCCGCCCGCGTTCGCGAAGAGCACGTCGATGCGGCGCCCCTGCTCGGCGATGACCGAGAAGAGCCGGTCGAGGTCGGCCGGGTTGGCTATGTCTCCGCGGACGGCGGTGACGTCGTGGCCGATCTCGGCGGCGGCCGCGTCCAGCGCATCCTGGCGCCGGCCGGTGATCACCACGTGGGCGCCCTCAGCGGCGAACCGCCGCGCCGTGGCCAGTCCGATGCCGCTGTTCGCCCCGGTGACCACAGCCACCTTGCCTGCCATTACTTCCGTCATGACGCGCCGCTCCTCACCAGTTCTTGACCGCATCGTCCATAACGCTAACCGTTATGGACGATGCGGTCAAGAAAGCGTAGTGTGACCTTCATGGCACGCCCTCGGAAATTCGACGAACAGCAGGTACTGGCGACCGCACGGGAACAGTTCTGGTCACGCGGGTACGCCGCCACGCGCATGGACGACATCGCCGCGGCGACAGGCCTCGGCAAAGGCAGCCTGTACGGCGCGTTCGGCGGCAAGCAGGACCTCTTCCACCGCGTGTTCGACGACTACTGCACCGCGGTCGTCGACGCCACGGCCCAGCAGCTGCGCGGCGATGACGAGCACGCGTACACGCGGCTGTCCGCCCACATACACGTGGTGGCCGCAGCCGCCGCCGCGGACACCGCCCAGCGCGGATGCCTGCTGGCCAAAGGCACCGCCGAGCTCGCCGAACACGACAAGGCCGTGGCCAAGCGTGCACACACAGCCATCGAAACGCTGCACACACTGCTGGAGGACGACATCGCCGCCTGCCAGCGCAACGGCGACCTCAACGCCGACGCGGACCCCGGACAGCTGGCCGCACTCGTGCTCGCCGTGCTGCGCGGCATCGAAGCACTGGCCAAGGCCGGAGCCGACGAGAAGACACTGAAGGACATCGCCCGCACCGCCCTCGCCGTCCTGCCGCGCCCCACAAACTGAGAGCCCCGCCGGACCGTGCCGTCACGTTGTGGAAGGTGTCCATCGACACCTGCGCACGAGCCTTTGTCCCTGCATCCACGAGCACACTTGTGTCAGATGCTCGCTCCCCCGGCCTGATCCAGCCCGACGGTCACGGCTGACTGACCTCCGGCAAAATCTGCTTGCCCCGATCGTCGAGGCAGAGCGGGAAGGACGGCTGGGTGAAGTCGACGGCCCTCCAGGTCAGCCTCACCGACGCGCTGGGCAAGCCGGACCAACTCGACGCCGAAGCGGCCCGCCGATCCTCCACAGTCGATCTCGGCGATGCCGGCCTTCGCCGACATCGCCAACCTCACCACCGCTGCACGACGGAGCGGCACGCGGACGGCCGCCCCATTCGACCTGGCCGACTACCGCGAGCACCACGCAGTCGAATACGGGATCACCTGCCTCACGGGGCATCGGGCCGTAGCAACGCGGTACGACAAAATCGCGGTCCGCTACAAGGCGACCGTCCCTGTCGTGGCCGTCAACGAGCGCCTGTGAGCAGCGCAGTTGATACGACCCCGGCAAGGAGTCCGCAAGGATGGAACTGCGGTCACGCCCCAGCTATGTCGACAAGGATCCGCGCCAGTTCACGTGGCTGGGAGAACATCGGCCAGTGGCCGGTGTCCATCTCGATCAGCCGCCAGCACCTGCTGGTCAGCAGCTTGGCCACATCGTCGCTCGGCTCGGGGTCACCGAGCGTGCACTTGATGTAAGTCGCCGGGAGGTCGTCGAGCGGCCCTTCCAGCACAGCGGCTTCGGTCAGCGTGGCACCCGGGTGTGGCGTCGAACCGCCCACGATCCGTGCGATCTGGTCATCGGTGAGACCGTGGCCCTCGAAGTGCGCCGCGGGCGCGACCGGCCAGAATCCGCCGTTCTCGGCGATCGATGTCCTCATCATCGCCCCGCCGTCCGGCCAGGCGGAGACGAACGGTTCACCATCGGCTGGAACACTGGAGTCAAGGAAGACCACGTGCGCCAGCCGGTCGCCGATCCGCCCGGCGGCCTGACCGCTTGGGATACCCGAGTAGCTGTGCCCTACCAGGACGACGTCGTGCAGGTCCTGGCGTTCGACCTCGTCAACAATGTCGTGGACGTGGGTCTGCTGCCCGGCCGGCACGCCCTGCTTCTCAGCGAGGCCGGACAGCGTCAGCGGGTGGACGTCATGGCCGGCCGCACGCAGGTACGGCACCACGTCGTCCCACGCCCAGGATCCGAGTCGCGCACCTGCAACCAGCACAAAGTTCGCCATGGCCGCACCGTAGCGGAGCCGCCCGACGACCGTTCCGGAAATACTGTCGATACACGCTCAGCGGCGATGCGCGATGGCAGTGGCCTGCTCAGTCGTCGAACCACACGACGAGGCGCACGTTGTCGTCACCGTGCTGTTCTGCGAGTTCCTTCATGGTTTCCCAGACGGGTTGCCACTCGCCGGTTTCGGTGACGGCATCCCTGCGGCAGATGGTGACTGATCTGTAGACCGTGTCCCCGACGAGCCACTCGCTTCCTTCGGGCCACTCACGAACCTCGCCGGCTTTGAGACCGACGGCCTCGGCGAATGCGACGCTCCAGGAGGCCTTGCCCGTCATCCTGAGTCCGCTCGGTGTCCGGCGGTATTCGTGGAGCCGGCCGTCGGGCTTCTCCGCGGGCTCGTCCCAGTCGACGGCCTTCACCTCGGCCCACGTGATCCACGTGGTGCCGTGAAAGCCGTCTTCGCCGTACCACTCGGTCAGCTGCACGAACCGCGCACTCACGGTGGCCGAGGCGTCGGCGGGAAACCCCCTACCTGCGGCCACGGGACGGAAGTTCGCGTAGTTGCGGACCCCGAAGAGACAACCGAACGCGTCGTAGTCACGGACATCATTGAGGGAGCCGAGGTCATGTGCGCTGTACCAGATCGGCTCCTGATCGTCCTGCGGCACCCGATACTCGATGAACCCGCTTATATCCGTACCCATGCCGGACATTCTCTCGACGCCGTCAAATGCTTTCGTCTGCGCTGGATCGACGACCTACGCATACGGCCTTGCGGGCAAAGCAAGGACTGCAGCTCTGACCGGACTCCGGTGTACACGGATGCGACGGCGACGGGTACACGGCATGTAGTGCCTGACCGTTGCGCTGATTACCCTGCACCTATGGCTGACCTGCGGGAGCTGCATTCCGTCCATGAGGTCCGCAGCGCAGCAAACGGTGATGCGCTGCTGCTGTGGGCCGCCGGCGCGCTACCGCACGGCACGCGGGTCTTTTCCCTCGGTGAGGCCACAGCAGTGGCGGCGACAGCCCTGTCCTGCCGCGACCGGCTTGCCGTCACCGGCCCTGCCGGCGACGCCGCGGACTTGATCCGCGCGGTTCTGCCGCAAGTCGGCCCATCCTTCCGGCCCATCGGCGACGAAGACCTTATCCGCGGCCTCGTGACACGCGTTCCGGAACTGGAGATCGTCGATGCTTTCGGATGGATGCAGACAGAAGCCTCGACCAACCGCCACGACGGGGCCGCGTGGCTGACCGCATCGGACCGTTCCGACATCGCCAGGCTACTGGACGAGGCGTTCCCGAATTCCTATGCCCGACCCGATCGGCCGGGCGTGCGTCGCTGGGCCGGCGCCCGCGATGAATCCGGAACACTGCTGGCATGTGCCGCCGACGCCTGGAGCGCACCGAGTGTCGGATTCCTTGCGGGTGTCGCCACCGCCGAACAAGCACGCGGGCGTGGTGCGGGCACGGCCGTGTGCAGTCTCGTCCTGGACAGGCTTGTCGTCGACCACGGCGTGGCTGCGTTGATTGTCGACAGCTGGAACACCGCCGCCGTCCGCCTCTACCACGGCCTGGGCCTGTCATGGCGTCCGCTCGCAGCCGCCCGCGTCACAGGCCGCTGAATACCTCCGCTCCGCACGGCACCGAGGACATCGATCCACAAGCTTTGACAAACCACCCGCTGCACCACTTCCAGGGACGCAACCCGAACAATCTGGGCTCGACCATCCGCCTCGAGCCGATCCCCCAGCACCTGACCTGCACGGTTCACTTCATTTTCGGGTCGGACCCGAACCTCCGGCTGCGCGCGTGAACGGGAGACGGATAAGGGGGGATCGGGGTCCCGTTAGGGGTTCCCCGACTCGTCCGGGCCGTCAGGATGTGACGATCCGCCTGCTGATTCCGCGAAGGACGACCACAGGCGAGGAACCAGTATGCGCGGCGTGCTGGCCGGCGCTGTGGAACAGGCGCCCGCCCGCATGCTCGCGGATCGACTCCAGCGAGCGAGGAACCCGTGAGCATCCCTCCTGTCGAGAAGATCGCCGAGGCGCTGCGTGCCAGCCTCCTGGAGAACGAGCGGCTGCGTCAGGAGAACGAGCGGATCACCGCGGCCGCGACCGAACCCATCGCCATCGTGGGTATGAGTTGCCGCTTCCCCGGCTCGGTGGCCTCCCCCGAGGACTTGTGGAACCTGGTGTCGCAGGAGCAGGACGCGATCACCACACCGCCCACGGACCGGGGGTGGGACACGGCCGAAGCCTCCGGTGACGGTCCACGGGGCGGCTTCCTCGACGCCGCGACAGGTTTCGACGCGAAGTTCTTCGGCATGAGCAGGCACGAGGCCTTGGCTGCCGACCCTCAGCAACGCCTGCTGCTGGAAGCATGCTGGGAGGCTCTGGAACGGGCCGGGGTGGATCCCCTCTCACTCCGTGCCAGCCGCACCGCCGTCTTCACCGGTGTCATGGCCGGTGGATACCCCGCCGGACCGGGATCGGTACCCGAAGCCGCCGAAGGCTTCCTCATGACCGGAACCGACAACAGCGTCGTCTCCGGCCGGGTCTCCTACGTCCTGGGTCTTGAGGGTCCGTCCCTCACCGTGGACACGGCGTGTTCGTCCTCGCTGGTGGCGCTGCACCTGGCGGTGCAGTCGCTGCGGCGCGGGGAGTGCTCGCTGGCGCTCGCCGGCGGGGTGACCGTGATGTCGACGCCCGAGGTCTTCACGTCGTTCGCGCGGCAGCGTGGTCTGTCGGTGGACGGGCGGTGCCGGTCGTTCGCGGCGGGGGCGGACGGTACGGGGTTCGCGGAGGGG
>NZ_JBIVLI010000038.1:0-61018 GCF_044751205.1 Streptomyces sp. NPDC088732 | reverse complement strand
GGAGCGAGCAACTCCCACTCCCGGTCGGTGAGTTCATGGCGACGTATCACCCCACCATGATCCACCACCCGATGATCTTTGAAGACGGACCCTAGGGCAGTCCACCTCGCGCACGGGACTCCGACAACCCCGAAGAAATGCGGCCCAGGTCTGGTGTTCCCGGTCAGGGGATGAGGACCAGCTTGCCGTCGATCTCGCCGGCCTCGCCCCGCCGGTGGGCCTCCGCCGCGTCCGCCAGCGGCAGGGTCGTGCCGACCTTGGCGCGCAGTGCGCCTCTGGCGGCCAGGTGAGCGATGGCCCGCATCCCGGCGTGGTCGGACTGGACCATGAGGCCGCGGTAGGCGACACCGAGCCGGTCGGCGAGCGCCAGGGCTTCGTCGTCGGCGCCCAGAAGGGAGACGAGGACCCCGCCGCGGCGGATCGTGCACAGGGCGTCAAGACGGTTCCGTCCGGGAAGTGGGACGAGGGCCGCGTCGACTCCGGAGAGGACGTCGCCGATGGCGGTGGTGCGGTAGTCGACCACCTGGTCGGCGCCGAGCGACCGTACGAAGTCGGCGTCGTCCGCAGAAGCGGTGGCTGTGACGTGGGCGCCCAGGTGGTGGGCGATCTGCACGGCGAGATGGCCCACGCCGCCGGCGCCGCCCTGGATGAGCACACGCTGACCGCCGCTCACGCGGGCGGTGTCGTTCAGTGCCTGCCAGGCGGTCAGGGCGGCCAGCGGCAGGGCGGCCGCCTGGGTGAAGTCGATGCCGGCGGGCTTGTGGACGAAGGCACGGGCCGGCCCGGTGGCGAACTCGGCGTAGCCGCCGGGGGCATGGGGATAGGGCAGCATCCCGAAGACCTCGTCGCCCTCGTTGTACAGGGTGACGCCGCGGCCCAGCTTGTCGACCACTCCGGCGACGTCCCAGCCCGTGACGGCGGGCAGTCCGTGATCGTAGGGGATGGTGCCGTCGCGGTGCTTCCAGTCGGTGGGGTTGACTCCCGCGGCCCTGACGCGGATGCGGATCTCGCCCACGGCCGGCTCGGGGATCGGAAGTTCGCCCTCGGTGAGGACCCCAGGGCCTCCGTATGTGTCCTGGATGATTGCGCGCATGCCTCTGCTCCTTCGCTGCTGGTGGTAGGTCCAGGAATGCCCGTCCTTCAGGGAGGGGCGGACGTCAAGCGGAGGTGTCGTCGCGGGCGACGGTGACGACGATCTTCCCGACCTGGGCGCCCGACTCCATGTAACCGTGCGCTTCGGCGATGTCGGCGAGATCGAAGGTGCGGTCGACGACAGGTGCAAGGGAGCCGTCGGCGAGGCCCGCGTTGACGAACGCGACTGCGCGGCGGAGCCGTTCGGGGTCGGCGGTGACCCTGAACATCGTGAACATGCCGGTGCTCAGGTCCGGGTAGTGGGCGGTGTTCGGCAGCGGGGTGGGCCGGGGATCCATGGCGCCGTAGATCAGCAGTCGGCCGCCCGGGGTGATGGCCTCGGCGATGGTCTCGACACCGGGGCCCGCGATCGGGTCGAAGGCCAACCGGACGCCTTCGCCGCCGGTGATCTCCTTGACCCGGGCCGGCAGGTTCTCCTCGTCGGTGACGATGACGTGGTCGGCGCCCGCGTCGAGCAGCGCCTGCTTCTTGCCCGCGCTGCGGGTGGTGGCGATGGAGACCGCGCCGATCCGGCGGGCCGTCTGGATCGCGGCCAGGCCGACACCGCCGGCGGCCGCGGACAGCAGCACATACTCGCCGGCGCGCAGCCCGCCCTCGTCGACGAGGGCGCCGTACGCGGTGATGTACGCCATCCACACGGCGGCTGCCCGGACCGGGTCGGTGCCGGCCGGACGCGGCACGACGGCGGCGGCCGGGACGACGACGTGGTCGCCGTACGTGCCGTAGGCGTTCATGGAGAACGCGGGTACGACGCCGACCGGATCGCCCACGGCGAGACCGGTGACGTTCTCGCCGACGGCCTCCACCGTGCCCGCGGCCTCGTAGCCGAGGGTGCTGGGGAAGGCGGGCTGCAGAAAGTAGCTGCCCTCGCGGAACATCACCTCGGCCCGGTTGAGACCGATCGCCTCCACCTGGATGAGCACCTCGTCCGCGCCGGGTGGACCCACCTCGATGTCGCGCACCGTGAGGACCTCGGGGCCGCCGAAGCGGTCGAATTGCACTTGCCTGGCCATGGAACACACCTTTTCCGGCTGCCTGCGGGGCGGGCAGCTCCGTGGCGGAGCTCCTGGGTCCCGAAGGCGTGAAGGGTCGGGTCGCGTCGGTCCGCGGACACCTGGGCCTTGACCCATGGGTGCCGAACCGCAGCAAGAGGGGTGAAAGTGCCGGTTATCGGCATCTGTGGATCATGATGCACTCCGCGCCAGGGCCGACGACAGTGGCAGGTATGTCATTACCCGATAGAATCCTGCCATGGGTCATTCCGAGCGGCCGCACAAGGTCGCCGTCCTCGCACTGGACGGCGTCTACCCCTTCGAGCTGGGGATCCCGGCCCGCATCCTCGGCTCGGCGGACGACGCGTACGAGGTCGTCGTCTGTTCCGTCGACGGTGGTCCGGTCGAGACCAACGCCGGCTTCCGCGTCGTTCCGCAGCACGGGCCGGAGGTGCTCGAAACAGCCCACACCGTCATCGTCACGCCGGTCGAAACAGCCCGGATCGGCCGCGAGCCGGCCCCGGAGGTCGCCGCCGCGCTCGCCCGGATCCGTCCCGGTGCCCGGATCGCCTCCATCTGCAGCGGAGTCTTCGTGCTGGCGGGAGCCGGCCTGCTCGACGGGCGTCCGGCCACCTGCCACTGGGAGAGCGCGGAGCAGTTCCGGAACTGGTTTCCACGGATCCACCTCGACGAGGACGTCCTCTTCGTCGACGACGGCGACGTACTCACGTCGGCGGGCGCCGCCTCCGGCGTCGACCTGTGCCTCCATCTCATCCGCACGGACCACGGAGCCCAACTGGCGAACCGGGCCGCGCGGCGCTGCGTGGTGGCACCCTTCCGAGAGGGCGGGCAGGCCCAGTACATCGACCGGCCCGTCGCCGACGATCCCGCCGATTCCACATCGGCCACCCGCCAATGGGCTCTGGAGCGGCTGACGGAGAAACTCACCGTGGAACAACTGGCCCGACATGCCCACATGAGCCCGCGGACCTTCGTACGCCGCTTCCACGCCGAGACCGGCCTGCCTCCCGGCCAGTGGCTGACGAGGCAACGCCTCGCGCACGCCAGGAGCCTCCTGGAATCCACGGACCTGACGGTGGACCAGATCGCCTACGAGATCGGCTTCGCGACCGCCGCCTCGCTGCGCCAGCACCTCAATGCCGAACTGGGAGTCTCACCTCAGGCCTACCGCCGCACCTTCCGGACAGCCGCCGCCTCCAGCAAGGCGTGAACACGTCGGATCGAGCAGAGTCCTTAGTCTCCGTCTGCCGCGGGCGCCGGGCACACTGGGGTCGCTCCTGGGTGGAAGGGCGATGTCAGACCCGTGCGCAAGGATGCGAGGCATGACGACAGCAATCCTTGCTCCGCTCGCTGACCGCGCCGCGTATCACTCCGCCGTGGACGAGGCCCTGGCGGCATGCGCCGCCTACTACGCCGACGGGACCAGCCCGCTCGACGACGCCGCCTACGACGCCCTGGCCGGCCGTATCCGGGTTTTCGAGCTGGAGCACCCCGGCGACGTCCGGGAGGACTCCCCCACGGGCAAGGTCGGCGGCGGCGCGGCCCCCACGGGCGACGTCGCCCACACGGTGCCGATGTTGTCGTTGGACAACGTCTTCAGCGGCGAGGAACTCACCAAGTGGGACGCCTCGCTCGCACGACGCCTCGGCGGCCCGGCGGCGGGTGGGTACGTCGCGGAACCCAAGCTGGACGGCGCCGCGATCGCCGCCCGCTACGTGGACGGGCACCTGGTCCAGCTCGTCACCCGCGGCAACGGAGCCTTGGGCGAGGACATCTCGCACGCGATCGGCTCCATCGTCGGTCTCCCCCGGGACTTGAGCACACCCGCCACGTTCGAGGTCCGCGGCGAAGTCCTCCTCACCAGCGAGCAGTTCCTGGCGGCCAACGCGATCCGGCAGGCCCACGGGGCGAAGGTCTTCTCCAACCCCCGCAACGGCACGGCCGGCACGCTGCGGGCCAAGGACAGGCCGTACGTCATCGAGTCGACGTTCTACGCCTACGGTGTGGTCGGACTGGCCGGCGACACGCACGCAGAGATGATGGCGGCGGTCGCTGCCACCGGCGTGCAGACCACGGCGGCCACGCCTGCGGGTCTGCGGGTGCTCGGCACCGTGGCGGAGGTCCAGCAGCGCGTCGAGGAGATCGCGGCCATGCGCGCGGAGCTTCCCTTCGGCATCGACGGCGTCGTCATCAAGGCCAACGCGGTCGCCGAGCAGGAGAAAGCCGGACTCGCGACCCGCCATCCGCACTGGGCGACGGCCTACAAACTGCCCCCGACCGTGTCGCGGTCCAAGCTCCTGGCCGTGGAATGGAACGTCGGCCGCACCGGCGTCATCGCCCCGCGCGCCGTGCTGGAGCCGGTCGAAGTGGACGGCAGCGTCGTGCAGTACGCGACACTGCACAACCCGCGGTTCATCCGCGACAGCGGCCTCATGATCGGCGACACGGTCGGCGTGTTCAAGGCGGGCGACATCATCCCGCGCGTGGAAGCCCCGGTGGTCGAACTCCGCACCGGCGAGGAGACGCCGATCGTCCTGCCTGAGACCTGCCCGAAGTGCGGGGGCGAGATCGACAGCTCCGGTGAGCGGTGGGAGTGCGCGGGCGGCGCCGGCGGGGGCTGCGGACTGCTCGCCGCCCTGCGATATGCCGTCGGCCGCGACCAGCTCGACATCGACGGCCTGGGCGTCACCTACATCGAAGCCCTGGTCGACAGCGGCGCGGTCGCCGACATCGGCGACCTGTTCACCCTCAGCCGCGAGCAGCTGGTCGACGCCACCCGCAGCGAAAAGCGGGCCGACACGGTCCTCGGCCAGATCGAAGCGGCCAAGACCAAGCCCCTGTCCAAGGTGTTCTGTGCACTGGGAGTTGTGCGCACCGGGCGAACCCTCTCCAGGGAGATCGCACGGTACTTCGGCACCATGGACGCGATCCGCGCGGCGGACGCGGATGCTCTCGCCGCGGTGCCGAAGCTGCCCGCCGCCAACTCCTCGAAGATCGCCGCTCACATCGCCGCGTTGGGGCTGGTCGTCGACAAGCTCGTCGGCGCGGGCGTGAACATGACCGAGCCGGTCGTCCCCACCGCTGAGGGCGGCCCTCTGACCGGCGAGGTCGTAGTGATCACCGGCGGCATGCACGGCCCCTTGGCGGGGCGGAACCGAACCGAGATGAACGACCTCGTCAGCCAGGCCGGTGGTGCCTCTTCCGGCACCGTGTCGCGGAAGACGACCATCCTGGTCGCCGGCGAGGGAGCCGGGTCGAAGCTCCAGAAGGCTCAAGAACTCGGCACCAGGGTCCTCAGCGAACTGGAGTTCGCGGACCTCATAGCCGACTACCTCACGTAGGTGGCACCTCATGCCGACCTCGCACGGCGGGGTCTTGGCCGACGCCTACACCAGACGAGGTTGAAGCAGTGACAGCGGTCCCGCGGACACCCGGGCCAGGGGTCCACCGCCTCGGGGAAGCGGCCGGTGGAGCGGGGCTGCCCCGGCCAGGAGGTTTTCGGGTTGTTCACACCGGCCCGCGGGCGGAGCGTTCTACCAGCACACCAGCACCGGCGCTTCCCGACGATCCCCGCACCCCGCTGAACAGCAGGTCATGCGCGGCCGTAGTCATGCGGGAGTGACGTGCATGCCGCCCTGGTGCAGGACGTCGAGGACCTCGCGGAACAGGTCGCGGGGCTGCCCTTCCGGTGTCAGCGTCCGGGACATGTGCTCGCGTGCGGTCATGGCGTCACGCCAGAGCAGTGTCGCGGGAGCTGTGCGGCCGAAGGTGCCGCGCAAGCAGTCGGCGAGGGCGTCCAGGCAACCGCCGAAGTAACCGCCCGGCCCGTTCACCGCCTCGCCGAGCGCCAAGTAGAAGCCCGGCTCGTCGGTGACGTGTCGTCCGTCGAGTTCGTAGACGTGACCGGCCGGCCGGTCGCATCGGGCCCGTTGGAAGGCCCGCTCTCGGACGAGATCGTGCCAGGCCCCGCGGCAGCGGTTGTCCAGACCGGCCCAGGCACCCTGAGTGCCGGGCGGCCCGGCGAGCCACCGCTCCCAGATCGGCCGGGCGTATTCGGGAACGGGCGTGACGTGCTCCGCCTTGAGCTCCACGTCGATCAGATCCGTCCCGTACGAGGACGGGCGCCAGGCGCTGACTCTCGCCCACAGCAGGCGCTCGGTGAGCGGCTCCCCCTGATCGTCGCGTAGCTCAAGAGCGGCCTCTTCCAAGTCCAGTTCCCGTCGGGTGCCCTTTGCCAATGCCGCCCGCAGCTCTTTGCCCGGGGCGAGCCCTCGCAGGACGAGTGGGGGCGCCGGCTGCTCCGGCGGCAGGACACGGGCGAGTTCCCGGCAAGAGCCCAGCCAGCGGAGCCCGTCGTGCACGCGAATCCGGCCCCGGTGACCCTCGGGCGGGCCTTCGTAGTGGTCCAGCCCGGTCACTGCGAGACTGCCTGTCCCGAAAAGCCGGCCCATACTTTCCGCGCCCTCCAGCAGCCAGGGGCCGAGCGTCTTGTCGTCCGGCACCAGCCACACCCGGTCGCCCACCCACCGGCCGACTCCGGGTTGCGGAACCCAGCCGAACAGCTCGTAGGTCCCGCGCCGAATGTCTCCGAACAGTCCTTCCACCTCGGCACAGACGCCCCAGGCATGCCCGTGCTTCGTGTCCCTCAGCGTGTACCGCCTTCGCCCGCGTCGCTCCTGGTCCTGATGCACGACGCGAATCATGCCGGGACCAGGCCGCCACAGCGAAGGCATTTCCCCTGCGGGGGTCGTGATGCCGCAACAGGCGCGTTCAAGAACCGGCACGACCGACGTGCTCAAGGGCCTGCCCACGCACGACTTTGATCGCGCTGTGCCGGCGGCCGAGCATCGTCACCACGCGGGTCGACCTTGCGTGCGGCTTCCCGCGCCCCGATGAACACGGCGGGCCCCGCCCCATGAGGGGCGCGGCCCGCCGCCTGCTGCGTCATCCGTGGGGCACGGCTACCAGGAGGACTTGGTCACGCCGGGCAGGAACCCCCCATGGGCCTGTTCGCGCATCCGCACCCGGGAGAGCCCGAACTTGCGCAGATGGCCACGGGGGCGGCCGTCCACGCTGTCACGGTTGCGGACGCGGGTGGGGCTGGCGTCGCGCGGCTGGCGGCGCAGTTGCGCCTGCGCGGCCTGGCGTTCGGCTGCCGTGCTGGACGGGCGCCGGATGATCTCCTTCAGTTCGGCACGTCGCGCCGCGTAGCGCGCCACCGTCTCCCGGCGCTGGTCATTGCGGGCGATCTTGCTCTTCTTGGCCATCAGACCTTTTCCCCTCGGGCTCGGATCCGGGCGACGGCGGCCTCGATGCCGATCGCGTCAATGGTCTTGATGGCCTTGGCGCTCAGCGTGAGGCGGACGTGCCGTCCCTCACTGGCGAGCCAGTAGCGCTTGGTCTGGACGTTGAGGTTGAAGCGGCGCGAGGTGCGCCGGTGGGAGTGGGAGATCCGGTTGCCGAAGCCCGGCTTGGCGCCGGTGAGCTGACAGTGGGCGGACAAGGGACTACCTGCTTCCTGCGGACAACCGCGTTTCGCTAATGAAAACCATTCCCATATAGTAGCGGCATGGCTCGCAACGAACTCCGTCCCGTCATCAAGCTCCGCTCCACCGCAGGAACCGGCTACACCTACGTGACCCGCAAGAACCGCCGCAACGACCCGGACCGCATGGTCCTGCGCAAGTACGACCCGGTGGCCGGACGGCACGTCGACTTCCGCGAAGAGCGCTGACCCCCACCAGGAGGCAATCCCATGAAGCAGTCGATCCACCCCGCCTACGGCCCGGTCGTCTTCCGCGACCGCAGCGCCGACTTCGCGTTCCTGACCCGCTCCACACTGACCAGCGACAAGACCGTCCTGTGGGAGGACGGCAACACCTATCCCGTCATCGACGTCGAGATCTCCAGCGCGAGCCACCCCTTCTACACCGGCACGGCACGGGTCCTGGACACCGCCGGGCGCGTCGAACGGTTCGAGCGCCGCTACGGCCGACGCGAGGGAGCACGGTGAACGAGGAGGCAAACCGGCTGCCCGTGGTCATCGTCGCCGGCCTGCACGCGGATGCCCGCCGGTACGTGGTGGACCGCCTGCTGCGCACCGTGCCGGGAAGTGTCGCGCTGCACCACGACCTGTCGACGGCACAGGACACCTGGGTGCGGCGCACCGTGCGCGACGCCTCCGGCGAGTTGGACAGCGGCACTGCCCCGCTGGTCAACGACTGCGCCTGCTGCGCCCTGCGCGAGGATCTGCTGCCGGAACTGGAACGCCTGACGGGCAGCGGCCTGACCACGCTCGCCATCGTCGAGCTGTGGGACTCCGTGGAACCCAAGGCGATGGCCGAGGTGATCTGCGCGCACGGAAGCCGGAGCATGGAACTCACCGGTGTCATCACCGCCGTCGACCCCGCGCTGATCCTTCCCTACCTCGCCAACGGCGACGATCTGGCGGAAGCCGGCCTGCAAGCGGCCCCCACCGACGAACGCACCATCGGGGACACCTGGGCCCGGCAGCTGGAGTACGCGCCGGTCATCGCACTCGTCCACAGCGAGGAGACCGACGAGCGGGACGACCAGGACGCGGCACTGCTGACGCAGCTCCATCCCACGGCCCGTCATGTGTCGGCCGATTCGGGGGAACTGGCTGCCGCGGCTCTTGCGGGCTTCGACGTCGAAGCGGCAGCAGCGGCTCAGCACCCCGCATGCGCACTGCTCCCACAGGAAGCGGACGAGCACGGCGTCGCCACGGTGGTGTGGCACCGAACGCGGCCCTTTCACTCCGAACGCCTCTACCAGGCCCTGGAGGATCTGTCGTGCGCGGCCGCCCGCAGCCGCGGGCGGTTCTGGCTCGCGGACCGGCCGGACACCCTCCTGTCGTGGGAGGCCGCGGGCGGAGCCTTGTGCGTCGAGGAGACCGGGCCCTGGCTGGCCGCACTTCCCGACGCCGCCTGGGAGATGGTCCCGCCGGTGCGCAGGGCCGCCGCGGCCCTGGACTGGGATGCCGAGCACGGCGACCGCTGCCAGCATCTGGTCTTCACGTCACCCGGTCTGGACCGGGAAGGGCTGGTGCAGCTCCTCGAATCCTGCCTGCTGACCGACGCCGAGTACGGTGCGGGGCCGGAAGCCTGGAGGCGCCTGCCCGCCGCGTTCGACGCTCTCCTCGACCCCATTCACTGACCTCGCCCGAACGTGTCCGGCGCATCACCCACAAGGAACCTCATGGCTCGACGTCTCGCTCCCCACAAGGCCGTCAAGGCCCGCCCCAACCCGCTCGAGGTGGCCGGGATCACCTACATCGACTACAAGAACACCGACCTGTTGCGGAAGTTCATCTCCGACCGCGGCAAGATCCGCAGCCGCCGCGTCACCCGCGTCACCGCCCAGCAGCAGCGCCGGCTGGCACGGGCGATCAAGAACGCGCGCGAAATGGCGCTTCTGCCGTACGCGCATCGGTAGAAGTCCGCGCGCCGGCTCCCGCGGCCGTCCGCCTCGGCAGGCGCCCGTCCTGCGGGTGGGGGCACCGCCGCCGCGGTGTCCCCACGAGCAGGCTCGGCTCCGCGCGTCTGCGGGACACAACGCGGCGTCACGCAGGCCGGCCCGCTTGAACCGGACTGTTTCGTCATCGTCCGCGCGGGGCCCGAGGTGATGCCATGGCCGGCCGGTGGTCAGTCGTCCTTGGCGAGTTCCTGCCGCCAGAGGCGGTCGCAGAGCAACTCCGTGCCCCTGGTGAGGTGTCGGCGGTACGTGGTGAAGGGAACGGCCAGTGACTGTGCGGCCAGTTCCTGGGTCGGAGCAGTGCCCAGGAACGTCGCGTCGAGCACCCGGTGCAGCTTCGCGAGCCGCTGGTCCGCGGCCATGGCCCGGATCGTGTGCGTCAGCAGTTCCCGCAGTTCGCGTGTGCGGTCGGCGAGGTCACCGGTGGCCACCAAATGGCTGCGTACGAGGGGATTGTCGGCCAGGGCATCGCTGTGCAACGTCCGGAGGGCAGCGCGCACCGCCTCGTCGAACTCGGGCCGGGACAGCACCGAGTACTCCTCCTCGTCGGCGTCCGGGAGGACCGCCTGGCCGGACATCGCCTGGGTCGTGAGCAGATCCAGCCAGGGCTCCAGCGGTGTCCTGCGCCAGTCGCGGGCGAAGAGGGCGAAGTCCGTGGCTCCGATCCGCCTGGTGCCGGGAACCAGGGTGTGCTGGATGCCGGCGAAGTTGTCCTGCCACAGCAGGGAATGGGCCGCGACGCAGAACGACCAGGCGAGCCCCTCTCCCATGAGCCATGCCTGCGCGTTCCTGAACAGCATCTGGTCCATCACGGGCGAGGATCGCTCGTACTGCTCGGGGTCGACGAAGAACCGCGAGATGCCCAGGTGCTCCCCCGGCCGCAGCCCGCCCTGGTCCGCGACGTGGTTCCACGCGGCGTCGACCACCGGATCGGTACGGCGGTCGTGCTCGTCCGGTTCGCTCAGCCGCAGCCACGCGGAGAAGCCGACCGGCAGTCCGGTGGAGGTCCGGCGGCACACCTGGAACGCCTCGGGGGCGCGGTCCAGCCAGTGATCCACGATCGCGGCGAGTTCGGCGCCCTCGGCCCGCCGGGCGAGGTCCAGGACTCCTTGCCGGTCGGCCTCTCGGTAAAGGTCGCCGAAGACGTCCTCGGCGCCGCCCCAGTGGAGGAAAGCGGCCATGACCGGGGAGCGCCGAAAGGTGAAGAGGAGTTCACGCACCGTCCGCAGCGCCTCCGCGTCGGCGGACGCCCGTACGCGCTCCAGCAGGTGTCCTCGGACGGAGCGGTGGATCGACGCGTAGCCTTCAGGATCGCGCCACCGCAGATCGGCCTCCAGCGCGTTGCGCGCCACGTCGTGCGGATACACCCCGCGGGCACCGGACTCGGTGAACGCCAGGCCCCGCAGCCACGTGAACAGGGGGCCCGCCTGATCGGGGGGTACCACGGCACGCACAAGGTCCTCGGTGGTGGCCTCGGCGTGCGCGCACACCGCCAGGGCCCGGCGGTGCTGGTCGGAGGGCACCTCGCCCACCAGGTGGCCGAGGAGGGAGGCGACCACCTCCTGCCCGGGCTCCCAGGAACGGCCGGGGTCCCGGGAC
The DNA here is from genome assembly GCF_044751205.1 of Streptomyces sp. NPDC088732. Classification (NCBI taxonomy): domain Bacteria; kingdom Bacillati; phylum Actinomycetota; class Actinomycetes; order Kitasatosporales; family Streptomycetaceae; genus Streptomyces; species Streptomyces sp. NPDC088732. The sequence goes on along the minus strand of NZ_JBIVLI010000038.1, from coordinate 49,760 downwards.
AGCAGCGAGCCGGGTTCGTCCCTGGCCACCTCGGCCGCCAGCGTCAGAGCGAGGGGATGGCCGCCGGTGAAGCCCAGGACTCTGGCACGCAGGTGCTCGGCCACCCCTCTTCTCTCCATCAAGGCATCGGCCTCGTCCGGGTCGAGGTTGCGCAGCCTGATCACGCGCAGCGTCTCCGACCAGGCAGGGTCGGCGCGCCAGCCGGGAGTGGGCGGGAGCCTGCTGGCCAGCACCACGATCGCGTCGTACGGCAGCCGCGGCAGGAACCTCTGGCTGAGCCACGTCTCGAGGCCCTGGCACCGTTCGAAGGTGTCGATCACCAGGACCGCGCCCTCCGCCGGCTCTCCGACGGCATTTTCGAACGCGCGCGGCGACGCCTCGACGAGCCGCCCGTCCACCTCCACCACGGGCCGGCCGGCTCCCCGGGCATCGGCCGCGAAGCGGTTCAGCAGTGTGGACTTTCCGATGCCGCCTGGTCCGTGGACGTAGAACACCGAGAAGGCCCCGGCCTCACCGGCCAGCGCCGCGGCGAAAAGGTGACGTTCGTCGGCCCGGCCGACGAACGACCTGCGCCGGGCGGCATCCAGCCGGTCGCGCACGGTCCGCACACTTTCCCTTTCCGACGGCAGGACGCCTCCCCCCTCCCATGGCTCGGGCACCCGGCGCACCTGCGGGGGCTCACCGGCTCGCGTCCCGGGCGTAAGAGCACCGATGAGCAGTGATTGGACACCGGACGGACTGGAGAGTGGACAGCCGATCTTCTTAACGTCATCCCATGTTACGACTCCCGGCGCAGTCGCCGAGGGGTCGCGATCAAGAGTGCCGAAGCGGCATTTCCATGAGTGCAGGGCCATGCCTCGAGCGGGGCCCGGAAAGTCAGCCCCATGTCTTCTCAGGTCCGTCAGCCGGCCGACTCCACCCACCGGGGATCCCTGTGAACAAGATCCTCGTGCAGACGACGCAGGGCGCCGTTCAAGGCGTCACGGACAAGGGCGTCACCGTCTTCAAGGGCATTCCGTACGCCGCGCCCCTCGACGGCCCCAGGCGCTTCCAGGCGCCGCAGCCTCCGCAGCCGTGGGACGGCGTCCTCGACGCCACCGCTTTCAGCGCCGCGCCGCCGCAGGCCCAGATGCCTCCCCTGCCGGCGCTGTGGCACCCCGGCGACGACACCAACTGCCTCACCGTCAATGTCTGGACGCCCGATTCCGGGGCGGCCGGTCTCCCGGTGATGGTCTGGCTCTACGGGGGAGCGTTCATCTTTGGTTCCGCGAGCCAGCCCGAGTTCGACGGCACCAACCTGGCCCTCTCGGGCGTCGTGCTGGTGACCCTCAACTACCGCACCGGCTTCGAGGGCCTGGGCTGGCTGCCGGACGCGCCGCACAACCGGGCGCTGCTCGACCAACTCGCCGCCCTGCGCTGGGTGCAGGAGAACATAGCGGGTTTCGGCGGCGCCCCGGACAACGTGACGATCTTCGGGCAGTCGGCGGGAGGCAGCTCTGTGGCGGCGCTGACGGCCGCCGAGGCCGGCCGCGGGCTGTTCGGCCGGGCGATCGGGCAGAGTGTCGCAGCGGCGTTTCTGCCGGAAGAGCGGGCGCGTGAGACGGCAGAGCGGATCGCGGCGGCGCTCGGTGTTCCGCTCACTTCCGAGGCCTTCGCGGGCGTGGCGCCCGAGGCGATCCACGCCGTGCAGTCCAGGGAGGGCGAGGTCACTCCCTACGGACCGGTGGTGGACGGGGATCTGGTGCGCGACCAGCCCTGGCGCGGCCTGCGTGCGGAGGTCGACCTCATGACCGGGTACACCAGCGACGAGTACCGGTTCTTCGCCATGGCGATGGGCGAGGACCTGTCCGCCGTCGACGTCTCCGGTGTCGCGGCGATGCACGGCGTTCCGCTCGACGCCTACCGAGCCGCGTACCCGGGCGCCTCCGACGCCGATCTGTACCTGCTCATCCAGTCCGACGCGTTCTTCCGCATCCCGTCGATGTGGTGCGCACAGGAGCACACCGGCCGCAGTTGGTGCTACGAAGTGGCCTGGCCGACCCCTGTGTTCGGCGGGGCGCTCGGCGCCTGCCACCTGCTCGACGTGCCGCTGACGTTCGGCAACTTCCACGGCCCGATGGCGGGCATGCTCCTCGGCGAGGCCATTCCGCCGGAGGCGATCGGCCTGGCCGAGGAGGTCCGCAGGTCGTTGACGGCCTTCGCCGCCACCGGTGACCCCGGCTGGCCGCAGTACCGGAGGGGTGAGGCGCTCACGCGGATCTGGGACGTGCCCGTCTCGGTGGTGGCCGATCCCGAGTCCGCGTCCCGGAAGATCTGGGCGGACAAGGTGTAACGCCCTCCCCGGAGTCCGCCGGGCGTGGACGAGCGGTGGGCCCGCGCCCGACCCGGGCTGTGGGGGCGTCAGCGGTCTCCCGCCGGTTCAGCCGGCGACCGATGACGGCACACCCCACCAGCCCGAGGAGAACGCCGAAGGGGGTCCGCCCATGACCTGGGCGGACTGGATTGGTCGGGACAGGGTGCCACCGCTCACGCTGTGCTCGTTGTCCTGAACGCCGCCGTGAGAGGATCAGGTGCATGACCGATTCCCGCATGCAGGTCAATGCGCTCATCGTCGATGCCACTGACCCCGAGCGGCTCGCTGAGTTCTGGTCCGAGCTGCTCGGCAGGCCCGTCGTGGGCCGCATGGGCCCGTACGTATGGCTTCGGCGGGAGAACGGCCTCGGCCTGGGCTTCCAGCGGACCAGCGAGGCCAAGTCGGGCAAGAACCGTATGCACTTCGACATCACCTCGCCCTTCCCCGCAGCCGAGCAGCAGCGGGTGGAGACGCTCGGCGGGCGCAGACTGGAGCAGTACGACGACGGGGGTTTCCTGGTGATGGCGGACCCTGAAGGCAATGAGTTCTGCATCATCCCTGAGGGCGCTTTCGAGCTCGACGACGAAGGACGCGCGAACTACCTCGGCTGAGGCCCTCTGTATAGGTACAGCAACTCGACCCTCGCTGTCACAGGACGGTGACCCACCGATCGCCGCCTTGCTTCATGCCCGCCACCAGGGTCACCGCTCCAGCAGCCCATCGGGTTGGAATCAGAGCAGTGAGGTTTTCTCAATGAAGATCACTTCCACTGCCCGCTGAGGACGAGGGCTGCGCGGACGATGTCGCCGATGCGGGTCGGGCCGAGCGTGACGTGCTTGAGTGCGCGCCAGCGTTCCCTGAGTTCGGCGGCAGCGCGCTCGCCGAGGGCGCGCAGGTCTCTGATCAGGGTGTTCGTGGACCGGGTGTCGGTGTGCAGGGCCTGCTCGGACTGGCGGACATGATCCTGCCAAACCTGTCCTGCCAGGGAATTCAGGCCCGACCGCCGGCGGGACCCGCCCGATTCGTACCGGTCGAGATGGCTCGGTGTCCGCGTTTGAACCGAATGCCCAGTGGATCTCACAGTCGGCGCCTGCCCTTTGGCCGTGCACAACGGAGAATCCGCGGTTGGTCGCGCTTCCGCCGCAGTACCGTGGGCCGGTGGATGAGATGCCAACCCCGACGCCGGGTATGACGATCAGCGTTCGGATGCGCCAGGACGTGGTGATCATCGACCCGGAGCGCTTTGTCGCTTCGGCCCGCGCGGCATACCGGGAAGCCTCCGCTGAAATCACCGAGGAGGGGGCAGCCGAGGAAATCCGTGATGTCTACGACGCTGTCTGGGCTCTGCTGGACCGCTTCGGTCGACTCGCAGCCGACGCGCCAGCGTCCGCCGGACTCCCGGGCCAACGAGTTCTGGACCGCCCAGACGGGCTCTCACCTGCGGGCGAGTGGAAGCGCATCGTGCTGAACGATCCGCAACCACTCCAGGACTACGGCTGTTTCATGCCCGAGGGGTACGACCCGTTCGCCATCCCGCCAGGGGTGTGAGTCCGTCTACCGCGACAGGGAAGTTCGCAAGATCATTTCCCCTGAGAAAACCTCAATTCCCCGACGACGCGTTCAGTTCGATGACCTGGGGGATCATCGCGGCGTTTCCCACGTTGTGAAGAACCGTGTAGTTCACGGAGACCACTTTCCAGCTTCCGTCAATGCGACGCAGCCCGTGCGTACCCCGGCCGTAGTGAGTCCACGTGTTCACGTCTTCGCTTTCACCCAGAGCCGAGTGGTAATGCAACGCCTGCAGGTAGTACGTGACGGATGCCTCGTCACCGTCAACGGTGACAATCTGACTGGACAGCATGTGCACCACGACTTCCAGGGGCCTGAGCTGACGCTCCCAGACGTCGATCAGCGTGTCGGCGGCAACGACGCCCTCAGCCTCCGGATTGACACCCCCGAAGTCGACGGTGAGTTCGTCGGCCCACAGTGACCGCTCGCCGCTGAAATCCTTGGAGTCGCAGAGGTGAAAGTCCTGGTGCACTACGTTCAACACGTCGTTGTAATCCTGAGCGTTAATCAAGTTCCCTCACTTCGGTCAGAGCAGCCTGGAAGGCCGCACGGCATGAACAGATGGGGTACCTCACGCCCAGCTCACTCCACTTTGCAATCGGAACCAGGCACTCCGCACGTTATCCAGGAATCGCCGGGCGCGCCAAAAGCTTTCACTCGATGAAAATGTCGTTCACAGGTGCCGGGACGGCCGGCTCGTACGGCGAGGGCCCTTCGGCCGTTCTGGAACAGAGCTGATGCGCCGAGACATCGCGTGGTCCCGCCGGATCGCGTGACGTCACGAGCCTGGGCGTGGCCGACGTCCGGCGCTGCTACCTGGTCCGTGCGGAGGTGGGCGGATCCACGCGTGCGACCTCGACGGAAGGAGCGCTCCGCGGGCGCAGGCCCAGCACCAGGCCGAGGATGAGCACGGTGATCCCCAGCCATACCGACGGGCTCGGCGTGCCGCTGCCCGAGATGCCGCCGACGGCCGCCGCGGCCAGCGGCGCGATGCCGGTGAGCAGTCCGGCCCGCCCGGAGCCGACGGCGCGGACCGTCGAGTACCACAGGACGAAGGCGACCGCCGTCACCATCAACGCCAGGTAGCCGATGGCGGCCCACTCGGGACCTGACAACTCCCCCACTGCCGAGGGCCCTTCGCAGGTCGCGCCGAGAACGGCCAGGAGTACGGCGGCCATCCACATCGCGTGCACGGACACCCCCCACGGGGAGTGCCTGCGCAGGACCGGTACCGCGAGAAGGGTGAAGGCGGCCTCGCACGCCAGGGCCAGCGCTGCCCAGGCCACGCCGACGGCGTCTGTGCGGCCTGTTCCCTCCACCAGTACCGCTCCCGTCACGACCACGGGAGCCGCCAACAGGATCTGCCGGCTGGGCCGGCGCCGCTCCAGCGCCGGGCCCACCGCCGCGAGGACCACCGGTACGGACGCGACCGCGACGGCGACCACCGCGGGCTCGGCATGGGCGACGCCCCGGACCACGGCCACGTTGAACAGCAGCAGACCGGTGACAGCGATCCCGGCGAACCACAGCCACTCCCGTCCACGCGGCCGCACCGGCCGTGTCCCGGCGAACTGGGCGACGACCAGCAGGATCACCGTGGCGATCGCATAGCGAACCGCCTGCGCGGTGAACAGCGGGGCGTCCACCAGGGTGCGCGAAACGGTGACGCTGCTGCCGACCAGCGCCATCCCCAACATGCCGGGCACGAGCGGGGTGAGGGAAGCGGAAGGTGTGCGCATACCACTCACGCTGCCCGCACAATGGACGTCATGGACAGGTCCACAAAGGCATCGGTGGAGGGGTCCAATCAGGCGGAGGATCCAGCCGACAAGGCGCCGGGCCCCGGTGGTTCACCGGGTTCGGACTTCCTGCAACTGGAGATCGGCCACGTACCCGCAGGCGGGCGCACCGCCTGGCTCACGGACCGGCTCCGGTCCGCCATCGCCGACGGCCGGCTGCACGTCGGAGCGCGGCTGCCCGCCAGTCGCGTCCTGGCGGAGGAGCTGCACGTCACCAGGGGCGTGGTCACCGAGGCCTACCGGCGGCTCGCCGAGTCGGGACAGGTCGCCGGTCGGGGTCGACTGGGGACGGTGGTCGTGGCGGCCCCTGCCGCTCCGCCCGGGCGCGCACACGACGTGCCGGGGACCGGAGCCGGATCCGGGGCCGCGATCTTCTCCTCGGGCGACCGCGACGGCGTCGTCGACGTGCTGCGGGCCATGCCCTGCCGCATCGACCTGTCACCGGGTGTCCCCGACCTCGCCGCCTTCCCGCGCCCCGGGTGGCTGCGCGCCGAGCGTGCCGTCCTCGCGGACGCCGCCCCGGCCGACTTCGGCTACGGCGATCCCAGGGGCACGCCCGCCCTGCGCCGAGCGGTCGTGGGCTGGCTGGCGCGCAACCGCGGCATCCGCGCCGACCCCGGGGAAGTCGTGGTGGTCGCGGGGGTGGCGCAGGCTCTGAGCCTGCTCGCGCGACTTCTCTTGGCGGACGGCATCCGCCGTGTCGCCGTCGAGGACCCCGGATCCCTCGGGGCGCGCCAGCAGTTGGAGTACGGAGGCCACTCGGTCGTGCCCATCCGTGTGGACGCGGGTGGCCTCGACGTCGGTGCGCTGCGTGCCAGTGGCGCCCGGGCGGTGCTGCTGACCCCGGCGCACCAGTTCCCGACCGGTGTCGTCCTCGACGGGGAACGCCGCAGAGAGCTGCTGGGCTGGGCCGCCGAGGGCGGGGTGGTGATCGAGGACGACTACGACGCCGAGCACCGCTACGACCGGCCACCGGTGCCGGCGCTGCGGTCGTTGATGCCCGAGGGGGTCTGCTACGCGGGCAGCGTCTCCAAGCTGCTCGCGCCCGCGCTCCGCATCGGATGGCTCCTCGTACCGCCGGACCGGCTGGACGCCGTCGTGGCCGCCAAGCGGTACGCCGACCTGGGCAACGGCGTCCTCACCCAGCTGGTCCTCGCCCGGCTGATGGACTCCGGCGAGCTGGAACGGCATCTGCGCCACGTCCGGGGGCGCCACCGCCGGCGCCGGGACGTGATGCTGAGAGCGATCGAGGAGCACTTGCCCGGTGCGCGCGTGCACGGGACGGCCGCCGGCCTGCACCTCATGGTCACGTTCGGCGACCCGCCGGACGGCGCCCTCGCCGCCGCGGCGCTCGACCGGGGCGTGAAGGTGCATCCGCTGTCCTGGCATCGCATCGGCCCCGGGCCGCCCGGCCTGGTGCTCGGCTACGCGGCGGGCTCCGTCCACGACATCGAGGAGGGCATCGCCACCATCGGGGCCGCTCTGCGCGGGCTGCGTCCCTGAGGCCGCGGGGGTCCCATGGCTTTCCCGGATGCCGGTCGTGTGCCTGAGCACCCTCCGCAGGGCGTGCTCAGGCACACGACGGTCGTCGGCGGCTCAGTCGACCGGCATCACCCACACGTCGGCGATCGAGGGGTCGTAGTCGGCGTCGGTGTCCTGGAAGCGGATCCGCACGGTGCCGTCCGACGTGGCGGCGGAGGGTTCGACCACGAACTGGTGGGTGATCGTGCCCTGGCCGCCCTCGCTTCGCCTCAGGTCGACGCTGTGCACGGCCTTGCCGTCGATCTGGACGTCATAGGTCTTGCGCCGGGCACCGTCGAAGGTCTCGACCATGCGGACCACGAAGCGGCCGGTGGTCGGTACGGCGGCATCGAACTCGAACCAGCCGCCCGGGTAGGAGGAGTGGGTGTACCGGCGTGTCAGCCCGGCCTCGGTGTTCGTCCCCGAGTGCTCCGACGCCGTCAGCCGGTGGGCGGACTCCGACGGCCCGTCACCGAGGTCGATGTGGTCGCTCGACTTCGCGGGCGGGGTCGGCAGCGAGACCGCGATCGTGCCGGTCGCCTGCTCCGCCGCCGTCGGGCCGGTCGCCGCGGTGACCGTGGCCTTCTGACCGACGACGGTCAGCGGCACCGTCACGACGGCTTCGACCGTTGCCCGCTCCCCCGGGTCCAGGCGGTAGCCGGTCGGGTCCGGCGCCGTCCAGCCGTCGGGGAGGGCGAGCGTGAGCTTGCCGGACTGCACCACCTTGGTGCGGTTGGCCAGCACGGCGGCGACGGTGGCCCGCTCACCCGGGCCGGCCGGATCAGGCGCGGTGGACACGCCCTCGATGGCGACGCCGGGGGCGACCACCAGGCCCGCGGACACCGGCAGCGTCGCCGTTCCCCCCGCGTACCGGTAGGACACCGAGCCGGTGAGGTCGGCGACGGAGGCCTGAGCGTCGGTCGCCACCGTGACGTCGTAGGCGTGCTCGACCGTACTGCCCGCACCCGTGGTGGACGCGTGCCGGCCCACGGACTTCACCGTCCAGCCGCTGGGTGCCCGCAGCGTCGAATCGACTCCGGTCAGCGGCTGCTTGCCGGTGTTCTTCAACGCGACGTTCACGCGGACGACGTCGCCCGGGAGGATCTCGCCGGCCGGCACGTCCAGCGTGGCCACCGCGCCGACCAGGCGCGACGATGCCCGCGAAAGGATCTTCTCGATGCCGGCCAGTGAGTCACGCAGCTTCGTGGCCGCCGCCTTGTCGATCGCGCCCTGATCGGCGTACGTCTGCGTCCACCGGTCGAGGTCGGCCACGCCGGCGAGCGCACGGTGCACCGCTGCGGCGGTCAACCGCTCGTCCGCGCCCTGGGCCTGCAGGCGCCACGCGGCGTCGAGCTCCTTCCGCGTCAGGGCGGTACGAAGCTGCAGGTGCCCCTTGGCGATCTTGCCGAGACCGCGCACCTGCAGTGCGTCGACATCGTCGGCGAACGACTCCGCCTGGGCCCGGGCCGCCCCCAGGTCGCCGAGCACCGGGTCGACCGCGAACGCGTAGTGCCCCGAGCCGACCTCCAGCACCGCATCGCCGCCGGCCTGCTCGACGTAGGTCACGTCATGGACGTCGCCGATCGGCGTGCCGCCCTCGGTGACCGCCCAGCGGTTCGCCGCCGGGATGCGCACCTCGGCGGTGGTGTTCGCCGGCACGGTGACGTCGAGCTTCATCGCGCCGCCCGTCGTGTCCCACGCGCTGCGCACCGTGCCGTACGGCGTCTGGTGGCTGAAGTCGACGTGGTCGATGCCCTCACCGGGCTCGGGGGCGATGAGCACCTTGCGGTAGCCCGGTTCCGCCGCCGAGACGCCCGCCATGGTGCGGTACATCCACTCGCCGACGGCGCCGTACGCGTAGTGGTTGAACGAGTTCATCCCCACGTCGTTGAAGGTGCCGTCGGGGTTGATGGAGTTCCACCGTTCCCAGACGGTGGTCGCACCCTTCCCGATCTCGTAGCCCCAGGACGGGTAGTCCGTGTGCTGCAGCAGCCGGTAGGCGATGTCGGAGCGGCCCGCCTCGGTGAGTGCCGGCAGCAGTCCGTCGACGCCGAGGAAGCCGGTCGACAGGTGGTAGTCGCGGCGCTCCAGGGTCTTGACGAACTTGGCGACGATCGCGTCGCGCCGGTCGGCGGGGGCGAGGCCGTTGGTCAGCGTCAGGATGTACGAGGTCTGACTGTCGCCCTTGACGGTGCCGTCGGCGCCGATGAACGCCGCCTGGTACGCCGACCTGATCGCCTCGTAGCGCTGCTGGTACGCCGCCGCGTCGCCGTCCCGGCCGACGGCGGCCGCCATCTGCGCGAACTCCCGTGTGCTCTTGGCGACGAACGCGGTGTCGAGTACGTCGGCCGGGGTCGCGTCGTCGAGGTTGAGCCAGTCGAGATAGCCGCCGGCGGAGCGGATGTGGTTGGTGGAGTCCGCGTCGAGGAAGTCGACGTAGGCCTTCATCATGTCGTAGTTCTCGCGGATGACGTCGGTGTCGCCGTAGGCCTGCCACACCGTCCACGGCACGTGCACGCCGGCGTCCATCCAGCCCGCCGACTCGTAGCCGCCGTCGAAGCGGCCGGGGACCACGGGAGCGACGCCGGGCAGCGAGCCGTTGGGCCGCTGGGTGTCCCGCAGGTCCTGCAGCCACTTGCCCAGGAAGGACTGCGCGTCCATGTTGTAGACCGCGGTGCGGGCGAAGACATCGATGTCGCCCGTCCAGCCCATCCGCTCGTCGCGCGCCGGGGTGTCCGTGGGGATCGACAGGAAGTTGCCCCGCATGCCCCAGACGATGTTGCTCTGCAACTGGTTGACCAGGGCGGAGTTGGTGTCGAGGCTGCTGGTGAGGTCGCCGTCGGTGCCGACGACGACACCGACCAGGTCCTTGGCCGCGGGGGCCTGGTCGACACCGGATATCTCGACGTACCGGAAGCCGTGGAAGGTGAACGACGGCTCGAACGTCTCCGGCTGGTCGGTGGCGAAGGTGTAGTGGTCGGTCGCCTTCGCGGTACGCAGGTTCGCGGTGTAGAGCGTGCCGTCGGGGTTGAGCACCTCGCCGTGCCGGATCGTCACCGTCCGGCCGGGCTCGCCCTTGAGCGTGAGGCGGACGTGGCCGACCATGTTCTGCCCGAGGTCGTAGAGGTAGACGCCGGCGGTCGGCGAGTCGATCCGCTTCGCGGTCCTGAGCTCCTGGGTGACCCGTACGTCGACCGCGGTCTGCGGTTCGAGTACGTTCACCGGCTCGTCGCGGACGTCCGCCGCGGCCCAGTTCGCGGCGTCGAAGCCGGGCTTGTCCCAGCCGGCGACCTGCTTCGCCACCCGTGCGTCATAGGACTCGCCGTCGAGCAGGTCGGCCTCGCGGGTCGGCCCGGAGGTGGTGGTCCAGGTGCCGTCGGTACGGATCGTGGTGCTGGTGCCGTCGGTGAACTCGACCAGCATCTGGGCGATCACCGAGTCGTCCTGCCCGTAGACGTCGGTGCCGAACATGGCGACCTTGCCGCTGTACCAGCCGGGTGCGACCTCGGCGCCGAGGACGTTGGCGCCGGCGCGGACCTGCCGGGTCACGTCGTAGGTCTGGTAGTCGATGCGTTTGTCGTACGCCGTCAGGCCGGGCGCGAGTTCGGCGTCGCCCACCCGCGCGCCGTTGAGGCGGAGTTCGTACACACCGCGCGCCGACGCGTAGACGCGTGCCCGGGCGACCTTCTTGCCGCCGAGGTCGAACTCCTTGCGCAGCAGCGGTACCGGCTCGTCGCGGCGCAGCCAGGCCTCGCCGCCCGCGCTGTCGACGCGCAGGCCGCCGGCGGTCACGGTGCCCGACGCGAAGGTGCGGTCGCCCGCCGGGAAGGCGGTGTCGACCAGGACGGTGCCGTCGGCGCCGGTGACCGTGACGTCGTGGACCAGACCGCGCTCCGCGCCGCTGGTGCGGAAACCCATCGTGCCGGGGCCGCCGAACGTCGCATCGGTGCGCTGGTCCAGCTGCTTGCCGTCGACGGTGGTGGTGATCGTGGCGCCGTCGACGGCGATCGCGTAGTCGTGCTCGGCGGCGAAGTCGAACCCGGCCGGGAACGGTGTCGCCTTGAGGACCGAGTAGTTGCTGTTGCGCTTCACGTGGGGGCGCAATGCGTCGTCGGTCTCGCTGATCTGCCACATGTAGGCGTTCTCGGTGTCCTGACCGCGGAAGTAGACACCGAGCGCCCCGTTGATGTCGGAAGCGGTGAACTCGACCGTGTAGTCCTTCCACTTGGCACCCAGCGCCGGTGTGTCCGCACCGATCCACGCGGCGGTCCACGGCTGGTCGCCCAGAGCGGTGCCGAACGTGGCGGGCTTGCTCCACTGCGAGGCGGTGCCCCGGTCGTCCCACACCCGGACGGACCAGACGTAGTCGGTGTGCGGCTGCAGCGCGGGGCCGCCGTATCGGACACCGACCGACTGGCCTGAGGTGACCTTTCCGCTGTCCCAGACGTCGGGTCTCTCGATGCGGCCGGCCGAGGAGGCAACGCGAATCTCGTAGGCCCGCTGCGTGACCCCGCGGCGTTCGGAGCCGAGCTGCCAGCCCAGGGTGGGCGCTGTCAACGGGATGCCGAGCGGGTCGTCAAGGGCGTTGACCGTCAAATGGCCGACGCTCGTTGCAGCTGCGGCGGGGGCGGTGGAGGTCACGGGTGGACTTGCTGCCGTCGCCGTCGCGGGTCCCACCGCGACGAGGACTGATGCAGCGACCACCGCGGCGATCTGCTGACGCACGGGCGCTCCTCAAGAAGAGTCATTGAAACGCTTCAATCACACCCTGGCGGTGACTACCCCTCCATGGCAATGAGTTGGACAGATTTGATGAAACGGTTGCGCGAGATCAATGAATCGGTTTAAGTCGACGGGCCAAGCATCCCCGGGGCAGCGGGCCGACCTGGTGGCGTCCGGTGCCCGGCAGGCAGCCGCCAGCGCACGGAGGGGGCGAGTCCACGACCGCGAACGATGACGGCCGACACGGCGTATCAGGGCTCGGGGCGGGCGGCGGAACGATGGTCACCGCTCTGTGCGCCCTGTCAGCGCAGACCTCCGCCCGGAAACGGCCGAGCGGCAAGCGCTGGTGCGTCACTCAGGAACAGATCGCTCCGCCCGGGTCCGCGTGGTTCCCCGGCCTGCCTGAACGTCGCGGCGCGGCCCGGCCGACACCCGCGGCTTACCCGGCCACCTCCGCGACACCGTCGATCAGCCGCTGCACGTCCTCGCCGTCGACGTACGGTGCGAGCCCGGCACGCACCGCGCCCGTGTCGCCGAGCCCCAGCAGCCGCGACGCCTCCAGCGCGTAGAAGTTGCCCGCGGGGGCGTTCACACCGCGCCGCGCCAGCCGCTCGTACACCTCCCGGCCGGGCACTCCGGCCACGGAGAAGAACACCGTCGGCGTACGGCGTGCCGGCGCGCCGTACAGCCGCACCCCTCCGATGCCCGACAGCCCGTCCACCAGGCGTCCCAGCAGCCGCTCCTCGTATGCCTCGACCGCTCGCATCGACTCCAGGACCCGGCTGCGCCGGTCGCCCGAGGAAGAGGCGAGCGAGGCGATGTACTCCACGGCCGCGGTGGTGCCGGCCAGCATCTCGTACGGCAGGGTGCCCAACTCGAAACGTTCCGGGACGTCATCGGTGGAGGGCAGCAGTTTGTCCGGGTGCAGTTCCTCCCACAGTCCGGGATCGGCGACCACGACACCATGGTGGGGGCCGAAGAACTTGTAGGGCGAGCACGAGAAGAAGTCGGCGCCCATGCCGGCCAGGTCGATCGGCGCGTGCGGCGTCAGGTGCACCCCGTCCACGTACAGCAAGGCTCCGACCTCGTGAACGGCCGCCGCGATCGCCGCGATGTCGGGGCGCGTGCCCAGCACGTTCGACCCACCGGTCACCGCCACCAGCCGGGTCCGGCCGGACAACTGCTCCCGGACGGCGTCGACGCTCAACTCACCGCTCTCGGGGTCGAACGCGGCCCACCGCACCACCCCGCCGACGGATTCAGCCGCCTGGATCCACGGCCGGATGTTGGCATCGTGGTCCAGACGGGTCACGACCACCTCGTCACCGGCTGTCCACTGCCGCGCCAGGGACCGGGAAACGTCATACGCCGCTTGCGTCGCCGACCGTGTGAAGACAACACCACGCGACTCACAGCCCAGAAGGTCGGCCATGGCCTGCCGCGCCTCCGTGACGACCTGCTCGGCACGGCGCTCGGCTGCTGTCACCGAGCCGCGGTTGGAGATGCCCGAGCACATCACCGCAGCCATCGCCTCGGCGACCTGGCGAGGCACCTGTGAGCCGCCCGGCCCGTCGAAGTGGGCCACCTTCTCCCGCAGCGCGGGGAAGTCGTCACGGATGCGCAGGACATCGAGATGCATGCACCCATCCTGCCCGAGCCCGGACTCCGCACGCACGGTCCCGATCGCGACCGACGCATCAGTTCGCGGCCCAGTCGCCAGGCAGCGTGAAGTGCCAGCCGGGGCGCCAAGCCGGTGGCGTGCGGAGCAGGTCTTCCAGCGGCGTGCCGACGAGCAGGTGATCGAGTGCCCATCGGTTGGCCGAGTGAGCGATCACCAGGACCGTCCGGCCGTCCCAGTCGGCGGCGAGCTCCTGGAGGAAAGCGCGGGTGGCCGCGACGACCTGGCGGTAGCTCTGGCCCGCGGGGAACGGATCGTCAATGCGCAGGTTTCGCTGACCGGCGACGACGGAGAGCGCGTCGCCGTTGAGTTCCCCGTAGTTGCACTCCCGCAGTCGACTGTCCTGGTGGATCGGGGGCCGGCCGTGGGGGAACGCGATGCGGGCCGTCTCCACGGCGCGGTGCAGGTCGGAGGTGAACACGGCCGCGAGGCCGTCACCCGCTCGGCGCTCACCCAGCTCCCGGGCCTGTCGGCGCCCCAGTTCCGAGAGCCGCCCCGGTAGCCAACCGGTCGCGATGCCTGCCTCGTTGTCCGTGGTGGTCGCGTGCGTCTCGTAGACGATCTCCACCGCCATCACGCACCTGCCGCTTCCCGGAGGACGACCAGGTCCGTGGGACGCATCGGCTGCGCATGTCCTGGCCGCGGGGTCAGCGGGACTGCGAACAAGACGACCGGGACGGCCTTCAGGCCGAGCCGAATCGCTACGGCGACCCTGTGATGTCCGTCCAGCGTCGCGAACTCCTCATTGAAGCCGAGTCGGAGCGGTGTGCGCATACCGTGTGCTCGGATGCTGGCCGTGAGCGCTTCCAGATGACGGGGGGTGTCCACGATCGCCGAGCCGACGATCTCGCGATCCACCGCCCGGTATCGCGCGACGAGGGCCGTTGGCAGGTGAACTTCCGACAGCGACATGGAAGCAGCTTATTTCGCCGTCCGCGCCGTGAGCCCGGGATGGGAGCGCTCAGCCGTGCCGACCGGTCCCGGTGATGACTTCTCGCGCCCGCAGCCGTCACACCTGTAGCGGGACACGACAGGACGGAAGGATGACGACGTGATGAGTGCGGACACATGGCCGGCGGAGCGGGGCGGGAGCGGCCTTGGCGAGGGCGACGAGCCGGCGTTCTCCGGGCTGGCGGAGCGGCACCGGCGGGAGCTGCACGTGCACTGCTACCGGATGCTCGGGTCGTTCGAGGACGCCGAGGACACGGTGCAGGAGACGTTCCTGCGGGCCTGGCGGCGGCGGGAGACCTTCGAGGGGCGGTCGACCTTCCGGGCCTGGCTCTACCGGATCGCCACCAACGCCTGCCTGGATCTGCTCGCCAAGCGCCGCCCGGAGCCCGCGACCGGCGGCGAGGTGCCGTGGTTGCAGCCCTACCCGGACCGGCTGCTCGACGAGCTGCCCGCGGCCGGCGCCGACGAGCCGGAGACCGTCGCCGTCGCGCGCGAGACGATCGAGTTGGCGTACCTCGTCGCCGTCCAGCATCTCGCGCCGCGCCCCCGCGCGGTGCTCATCCTGCGCGACGTGCTCGGCTGGCCGGCGAAGGAGGTCGCGGCACTCCTCGGCGACTCCGTGAACTCCGTCAACAGCGCGCTGCAACGGGCCCGCGCCGGCATGCGGGAGCACCTGCCCGCCGAGCGGCAGGACTGGAGCGGCGGCGCCGAGGACTCCGGGACGCGCGAGCTGGTCCGTCGCTTCACCGAGGCGAGCGTGGCCACGGACGTCGCCCGGCTCGCCGGCATGCTCCGTGACGACGCCCGCTGCTCGATGCCGCCGACGCCGGGCCTGTCCCTGGGCCGGGACGCGGTGGTGACCGACTGGGTCGAGGACGGTTTCGAGGGCATGCAGGGACTGCGCGGCGTCCCCACGTCGGTGAACCGGCAGCCCGCTGTCGCCTTCTACCTCTGGAACGAACGCGAGAGCGCCCACCTGCCGTTGACGCTCGACGTCCTCCGCATCTCCGGCGGGGTGATCACCGAGATCGTCATCTTCCACGCCGACCGGTTCCCGCGGCTCGGGCTGCCGGAGCGCCTGTTGGCGGACGGCGCGGAGTAGTGCGGCGAGGGGCACTCATGTCGCGGGCATCCCGCACGCTCCAAAGCCTTGCAGGCGGCGAGGTAGCTCGGGATTTTGAAAACGGTTCGTGAGAGCCCGAACGTGGCCCGGCCATTCGGCGACTATCGCGCCGCAACCCGGCGCGACACCCTCCCTCTTCGCTCCGGAACCCGCCGCAAGCAGGACTGGCCGAACCTGTGTCCTCGTCGTGGCGGTCAGGGTGTGACGATGGCGAAGTCGGGGTCCGGGGCTGCGAGGTAGCCGAGGAGTTCTTCCAGTTTGCCCGGATCGCCGGCGATGCGGATGCCTGGGCGTGCTTGGAGGTCGGTAGGGCTGCTCGTGCCGAGGAGAAGGTCGCGCAGGTCGGCTTCCTCCAGGGTGATGTCGAGATGCGGGTGCGGCGTGGCGGGTCCGATCGCGGAGGTGTGGGTGAGGACTCCGTTGTGGAGTGTGAGCGTGATCGGGTCCTTGCCGTTGATGTTCCAGCGGACGGTGATGTTCGCGTCCCAGCAGCGGGGGCCGTCGATGCGGATGGCGAGGGCGTCGAAGAGCTGGTCCAGTGTCAGTGCGGCAAGGACGTCGGGCGAGGCGGTGACGGTGGGGGTGCCGACGGAGCCGTGACGGAGTTCGAGGGCACCGGTGAGGTAGAGGTTTCGCCAGGTGCCGTTCTCGCTGCCGTACCCGAGTTGTTCCAGTGCGTCGGCCTGGAGCGCGCGGGCGTCGGCGTGGTCGGGATGGGCGAACAGGACGTGGTCGAGGACTTGGGCGACCCAGCGGTGGTCGCCGGCGTCGAAGGACTCGCGGGCGCGGCGTACGACGTCGTCGGCGCCGCCCATGAAGTCGACGTAGCGGCGGGCGGCTTCGACCGGGGGGTGTTCCCACAGGTGGGCGGGGTTGCCGTCGAACCAGCCGAGGTAGCGCTGGTAGACGGCCTTGGCGTTGTGGCTGACCGAGCCGTAGTAGCCGTGGGTGTGCCAGGCACGTTCCAGGGCGGGGGGCATCTGGAGGGCCTCGGCGATCTCCAGTGCGGTCATACCCTGGTTGAGCATGCGCAGGGTCTGGTCGTGGAGGTAGGCATACAGGTCACGCTGCTGGGTGAGGAACACGGTGAGGCGTTCGCGGCCCCAGGTCGGCCAGTGGTGCGAGGCGAAGACGACATCGCTGGCCCCCGCGAACAACTCGACGGCCTGTGTGAGGTAGCGGGCCCACACTCGCGGGTTGCGTACTTCGGCGCCCCGGAGCGTCAGCAGGTTGTGCAGGTTGTGGGTGGCGTTCTCGGCCATGCACAGTGCCGCGTGGTCGGGGAAGTGGATGTTCAGCTCTGCCGGTGCCTCCGTACCCGGGGTGAGCTGGAAGACCATGCGAATGCCGTCGACGGTCTCCGCCTGTCCGGTGCGGGTGATGTCAGCAGTCGGCGGGATCAGGCCGACAGCTCCGGTCGACGTCGTCAGCCCCAGACCCGCGCCGATCTGCCCACTGCCGCCCTTGGGCAGTGCCGCTCCGTACATGTAGGCGGCGCGGCGGCCCATGGCGGTGCCCGCGTAAACGTTCTCGCTGACGGCGTGCTCCAGGAATCCTTGTGGGGCCAGCACCGGCACGCCGTCGGTGAGCTCCTGCTCGCCGACCACCCCGCGCACGCCGCCGAAGTGGTCGACGTGGCTGTGCGTGTACAGCACTCCCGTGACAGGCCGCTGACCGCGGTGGCTGCGATACAGCGCCAGGCCGGCCGCCGCGGTCTCCGCGCACAGCAAGGGGTCGATCACGAAAACCCCGCGGTCGCCCTCCACCAGCGTCATGTTCGACAGGTCGAAGCCGCGGATTTGGTAGATGCCCTCGGTCACCTGGAACAGGCCGTGATCCGAGCAGAGCCGGCTCTGCCGCCACAGGCTCGGGTTGGCGGTGTCCGGGCAGTCCTGGTCGAGGAAGCCGTAGGCGCCCAGATCCCACACCGAGCGCCCCGCACGGTCGCGGATGACGTCGTCCGAGGCGGTACCGAGGAATCCGCGCCGGGCATCGGCCAGATCCTGGGTGTCGTCGAACGGGAAGCGCGATGTCACCTGCTCGTTGGCCTGGGCGACGGCAGGTTGGGCGGGCTTGGCTCCGCTGTGCTGGGACAAGGCAGTCTCCCTCGCAGGCCCGGAGCACGATCGGCCACCGCGGCATGTGTCGTGACGCCTCGAATCCTCGCCCGGGATCTGCGGCTCCACCAGCGGTGCTGCGCTGTCGGGGAGCCTGACGCAGCCCTGCCGCCCGCGAGGCCTCATCCGAGCGGACCGGGCCGGCTCGCACGACGGCCGACCGCGCTGAATGATCGAGGTTCCATGGTCCCAGGGGTGAGAAGCGAGGTGGTCGGCCCGTGGCCGGGTGGCACGCGTGCGGCAGGCCGCGCTCCTCCCTGGCCCGGAACCGCCGGATCATGGGAGCCGGCCCCAGTGACGCCGGAAGTACCGGTTCGGCGATGCGCTCATGGCGGCCCAGGTGACAACCCGACGCCCTGTTCATTCGCGGGGCATCCACCATGCCCGGCGCCTGCACGGTCGAAGCATCGCGCTGATCCTGGTCGTGGGAGGCGGGTTGCTGGGGTGGTTCCTGCCGCTGTGGGAACGGCATCTGCCGACACCAGGTCTGGGATTCGACACCAGTACGGCGCAGGCGACACTCGCCTCCGTCGCGGGCAGCATGATCACGCTGGCGGGCTTCATCGTCACGGCCATCACCCTCATCGTGCAGACCGTCCAGGCCATGTCGCCACGGCTCGTCGCGGCCCTGGGGCACTTCAGCCGCTACCTCGTACTGTTCGGATTGCTGATCGGCACGGCTCTCTATGCGCTGGTCACACTCAGCCATGTCCGTGGCGACAGCGTCCCGCGCCTGAGCGTGACTCTGGCCGTTGTCCTGGTACTCCTGGACGCTGTCATCGTCCTGCGCCTGCTGGCCTCGCTCCGTCACGCCGTCACCGGTGGCGGCCTCTCCCGAGCCGTCGGGGAACGTCTGCGCGCGGCCATCGATCTGGCCCATCCCGCGGCCGCCGAGACCGGTCCGGAACCACGTCCGTTCCACGAGGACCAGGTGAACTCGTTTCCCGCCGTTCATCGGGGGCGGCCCTCCACGATCACGTGGATCGACGAAGAACGCATCACCCGGCTCGCCGCCCGCCACCACGTCCGCATCCGCCTGACCCACGCCGTCGGCGACTTCGCCGGGACGGGCCAAGTCGTGGCCGACGTGGAGGCGGAAGGGACAGATACCGACCCGCGCCTGGCGCGTCGGGTCAGCGCCTGCATCCGCTACGGTCCCAGCCGCAGCCTCCGGCAGGACGCCGCATACGGACTGCGACTGCTGGCCGACATCGCGATCCGGGCCCTGTCTCCCGGCATCAACGACCCCACCACGGCGGTCCAGGCACTCGACCAGATCGAGAACGCCCTGCTGCGACTCGCGCACCGGCCCCTCGGTCCCGTCTGGCTCGTCGACGCGCACGACACACCCCGCGTCAGACTGCACGCGCCTCAATGGGAGGACCTCGTCTCCCTCGCACTCGACGAGACCCTCCTGTACGGCTCCTCCACCCCGCAAACCGTGCGGCGCCTCAATGCCCTTCTCCTCAGCCTGCTCTCAGCAGCACCCCCGAGCCGCCGACCACCGATCACCGACCGCGCCGAGGCCTTGGAACGTCTCGCCGCCGCACGCCTGCCCGACCCGCTCCTCCACCACGTCGCGTCCCAGCCCGACCGGCAGGGCCTCGGCGGCACCGCTGCACCGCAGGACACTTCCGAGTGACGGTGCCGCACACAAGGTCCTGCGGAGCCCGTGCGGCTGGTCGGAGACCCGGGGGGCTCCGTCGGATGCCTCCGCGTCAGCGCGCAGGAGGCGTACGCAGGGCGAGAACGGCCAGGTCGTCGTGGCCATCGCTGGGATGCCGGTCCGCCAGGACGTCGCACAACTCCGTCAACGGAAGGCCCACGTGTGCCGCGGCAAGTTCGGCCAGCGTGCGCAGGCCGGCGTCGATGGGCCGCCGATGGTGCTCCACCAGCCCGTCGGTGTACAGAACCACGGTGGTACCGGGCGGCAGCCGGCGCGTGTGATCGCACCGGTGTCCCAGCGGGTCGACGCCCAGGGGCAGATCCGGCTCGAAGGCCAGGTAACGGGCCTGCCCGTCCGGGGTGACCAGCAGAGGCGGGGGATGGCCCGCCGTGCTCCAGGTGAGCGTCCATTCGTCCGACCCAGCGGGCTCGATCCGGGCCAGGCACGCGGTGGTCAGGCACTGCATGTCGAGTGTGTCCTCGGTGGCGTCCAGCCGCTTCAGGATGGAACTGGGCGGCACCGGACGGTCGCAGAGCAGCGCGCGGAGCATGCTGCGGGTCTGCGCCATGGCAGCCGCGGCATGCAGGTCGTGCCCTGCGACATCACCGATGATCGCGGCACAGGCGCCGTCCGGAAGAACGAACACGTCGTACCAGTCACCACCGATACGCTGAGGCCGACCCGCCGGCCGGTACACCGCGGCAGCCTCGAACGGCCGAAGATCCGGCAGGCGCGGCAGGAACAGTCGCTGGAACTCCTCACTCCTGTCCCGCACCCGCTCGAACAGCCGGGCGTTCTCGATCGCCACCCCCGCCGCACCGGCCAGCGCCACCAGCATCGCCTCGTCCTCCTCGTCGAACGGCAGATCGTCCCGACGCTCGGACAGATACAGATTCCCGTACACCCGCTCCTGCACCCGGACCGCCACCCCCAGCAGCGTCCTCATCGCCGGATGACCTTCCGGGAAACCCACCGACTGCGGATGACGCGCGATGTCGTCCACCCGCAACGGCTCCGGATGCCGGATCAGATACCCCAGCAACCCCCGCCCTCGCGGCAGATGCGTCCCCGCGAGCCGCTCCCGCTCCTCCTCGTCCAGCCCCGCCGTGATGAAGTCCGCCAGCCCCACCCCGTCCTCGTCCAGGACACCCAACGCCCCGTACCGCGCCCCGGTCACCTCCACCGCGGCCGACACCACCCGCGAGAGCACCACCCCCAGATCCAGCTCCCGGCTGACCGCGAGCATCGCCGCCATCAGCACCTGCAACCGCCGCTGTGCCCTCCCCAGGTCACGCAATTCCGCCGAGATCCTCTGCAGCCCCGGATCCAACGGAAACCGCACACCACCGTCCCCGCCCCTTTCCGAACCACCGGCCCCGTCCATGAACAAATCCTTGCATAAATCACATGAAGTGCCATGAAAGCCGCACCTCTCGACCCTCCGTCCGTGCATTCCCTTGTGCGGCCGGCGCGATGCATGGTCACCAGCCGCCCACCACTGTCGGGGGAAGGCGGCTCTGAACTGTCGTTCCGGATCACCGATGCGGGCCTGCGGGGCTGGAAGATCCGCACCGCGATGTTCCGGGTGCCACCTGGGCCGGCTGCCATACAGACCCCTGGAGGTATTGCATACAGTATCCTGTCAGGCTAACGTCTACTCATGCGGCTGACCAAGTGCACCGACCCGACACTCCCCATGACCACCGCACGGCGGAGCTGAGTATGGCGACCTATGGCGACGACACGACAATGAGGCGGATCCTCACCGCTGCGGGAGACACCTGGGCCCTGGTGGGCCTGTCCGACAACCCCGAACGAGCCGCCTACCGCGTGGCCGAGAAGCTCCAGCGCATCGGCAAGAGGGTGGTGCCCGTACACCCCAAGGCCGAGTCAGTGCACGGCGAGCAGGGCTACGCCTCCCTTGCCGAGATCCCGTTCGCGGTCGATGTCGTCGACGTCTTCGTCAACTCGGCTCTCGCCGGGAACATCGCGGACCAGGCCGTGGCCATCGGTGCCAAGGCGGTCTGGTTCCAACTCGGCGTCACCGACAAGGCCGCCTACGACAGAACCCGCGAAGCCGGCCTGCTCATGGTCATGGACCGCTCCCCGGGACGCGAAATACCCCGGCTCGGACTGGGCTGACACCGCTCACAAACCGCCCGCCACCCATCAGGCCCGGGCGGCCGATGGCACGTCGGCCGCTCCCGGGCAGAGTTGAGAACTCCCCCGGCCCGGCGTGGGCGACGGCCACCGACGAACTGCGCGCGAACATCCAGGAACTGCCGGCAGGCCTCACCGTTCGACGGTCGGCAGGCGGTGAAAGAGGCCCGCGAGTGCGGCACGGTCGGTGGTGGTGAAAGCGGGCTTGCCGACCGGCCGCTGCACAACAGCAGTTGCCGGCGGAGCGCGAGCATGTCGATGCCCTTCTCATGTCCGCTCATCGTCAGCGGGCCCGGGATCGCCGGGATGTTGCTCGCAGCGTCGTGTGCGTTCGCGGACGAGGCTCCCAGCAGGCTCAGCCGTGGAGGAAGGAGGTGACTTCGGAGAACGGTGTGGCGGTCTCGGGAGTGAAGCGCCTGGTCTCTCCTCGGAAGGAGCGGACCTCCAGCCAACTCTGGGCTGCCGCAGTCGGGAGCACGTCCAACAGTGCCTTGACGTCCGCGGACCTGAAGACCTTGAAGGTCTGCGTCCGCCGGTAGTCGGACGGCTGGACATCGAACCTGAGGTCGACGACCGGCTGTGGCCGGCGGCTCCAGTCGCTGTAAGGCAGTGCACCGCGGCCGCGGATTCGCGCGTCGACGAGGACTTCCGGATCCGCGTCGCCGATCTCGCAGTCGAAGATCGGGAAGGCTGTCGCGACGCGAGCGGCGATGGCCGGATACGCGATGCAGGCTTGCCCGAGTGCCGGCGAGCACAACAAGGCGTGACTGAAAGGTCCCACCGGCGTTGACAGCGGCACCTTGTGGTGGGACTGCCCGTCGAAGGGCAGGTCGCGCCCGGCGCCGAGGACGGCCAGGAAGGACGACACGGCCGCGGGGTCATGGCACTGTCCGCGCACGGTGAAGCGAACGGCGCTGCGTCCCTGGTCTCGCAGCACGAAGTACTCGTGGAATCCCATCGGGTGATCCGGGGCATGGCTGCGGTGGTACGTCTCGTCAAAGCCATCGATCGGCAGATACTCGGGGACCGGGGCATGCGGCCGGGTGCTTGACTTGATCACGTCGAGGACGGGCGTCTGCTGGTCAAGCTCGGCGGCGTCAGACGGCCGCTCGACCTCGGCGAAGCCCTTGCGGAGCCATTCGTTGATCTTGCGGGAAGCATGGCGGCCGGCGTGCTGTTCGTCGTCCAGCGTCGACGTGCTCGCCTTGCCGCTGGTGCCTATCACGCCCCAACGGAGGAAGCAGCGGATGCCTTCCTGACGAATCTCCCGGTACTCGGTCTTGGCCCCCCGCAGGAGCTCGAATCGCCGCCAGTCCGCCACCCGTTCCTCCAGCACATGTCCGTACCCGACCCCGACGACGCCGAGAGCCAGGGCGGGCCGAGCCACGTCCGGAGCCGCGATACGACTTATCGGACGGTCCAGCCGCGCAGCGTCACGGCGATCTCCTCCACGGTGACCTGGCCGGCCTCCGTGTCGCGGACGAGAGCGGCGGCCTCCTTGGGCGGGTACTCCAGGCGGTGGCCCTGCAGGGTCAGGAACCCGAAGGTGCTGACCCAGGCGAACTGCAGGTTCGAGTGCTCCAGGCAGGGGGTTCGGGCGAGTTGGTGCAGGAGCGCGGCCGCCTTGAGGTGGTCCGAGCCGTAGCAGTCGCGGTCCATGGCGCTGGAGTGGACGCGGGCCACTGCGGCGTACAGCACCCCCAGTTCGTGCACCTGCGGGTCGCCGTCGATCTGCTCGGCGACGTGCAGCAGGAACGGCACGTCGATGCGGTGGATCACGCGGCGTTCCCGTGGCCGGCCTCGGCGCCGTCCAGCTCGGCCAGGCGGTTGCGCGCGGCCTGGGCCGCGGCGCGGCGGTCCGTGTCGGGCCGGTCGTCGCCGAGTTCGGCGAAGGCCTCACGGGTGTACTCCGATGCCTGCCGGGCGGCGTCGAGGAAGACCCGCTCAACGGCCGTGGCACGGTCGTAGGCCGCGGACAGCACGTACTCCTGCAAGCTCATGTCGGCGGCCTTCGCGGCCGCGGCGATGGCGTCGTACTGCTCCGGGTCGGGGAACCGGAGGCTCATCGCCTTCTTCTCCGATGACGGCTTCATGGTGGCGATGCTACCACTGGTGGCACCACCGGGGAGGGGCAGCCCACCCGCTCAGGCGGGCTTCGTGTCCTGTTCGCCATGGGCGGGGCGACGGTAGGCGCCGTACCACCAGATCCGGGCGAGTTCACGGGCGAGGACGGCGTCATGACTGCCGTCGTCGACTTCGATGTGGTGCGCGATCGCCTGGGCGCCGCCCCACACGATGATCCGGCTGGCGGAAACGGCGTCGAGGTCGGCCGTCGTCATGCCGGCGGCCTGCTCGGACAGTACGGTGCGCAGCGTCGTCTCCTCGAAGCCTTCGAGGTTGGCGGTGTAGAAATCGCTCACCACGGAGTCGTACGACGCCGCCTCCCGGACCGCCATGATCACGCCTTGGTTGGCACGTTGGATCCTGATCACTTCCTCGAAGAACCGGGCGAAGCGGTCTGCTCCGTCCTCGCCCGCGGCAGGGTCCCACTGGCGTGCGAGCGCCAGCAGCGACTCCCGCAGGCCGTCGGTGAGCCGCACCAGGACCTCCGACTTGCTCTGGAAGTGCGCGTAGAACGTGGCCCGGGAGACGCCCGCTTCCTCGAGAAGCTGCTGGACACTGATGTCGGAGAAGGCCGTACCGGAATCGAGCAGCCGCTCCAGGGTGGACGTCACTTGCGCCCGGGTCGCGGCCGACCGCGCGGCGTAGCTGTCCGCCTGGCGGCGGGTCACGGGTCGCATCAGGCGTCCTCCGGTGTGTGTCGTGCCTCGAACCGACCCGTGCCGCAGTGTCCCTGCGCAGCGGCTCGCTCCATCTTCCCCGATGTGGAAACGGCCGCATGCCCGGTGGGGGCCCGCCTGCGGCTTCGTACGGCCGTGGGGCCGCCCCCCCCCATTGTGCACGGGCGTCCCCGGCTCAGCGCACCACGGGAAGGGCGTAGTCCCACAGCCGGTCCGCGGCGGCGGGGTCCACCGACCACTTCGCGACACCCGCCATCACGTCGGGGCCCCCGTCGACGACCTGCGACTCCTGGTTGTCCTCGAAGTACCGCCCTGTCACGTTGTCCAGGAGCGGCGAAGCGGCCAGCAGCACGGTGGTGGCGGCTCCCTGGGCCGGGGTCTTGAAGTAGTCGGGGGTGAGCAGGTTGCCGTCCGCGTCCATGGCACCCAGGGCCTGCATGGTCGCCTGGTCCATGTGGCGGGCCAGGTTGGTGTGGATCCACCCCGGCGCGCAGGCGTTGGCGGCGATGCCGTCCTCCGCCCACCGACGGCTGATCCCGACGGCGAGCAGCACGTCCGCGGTCTTCGACTGCGCGTAGGCGACGAACGGGTCGTAGGGGTGCCGCTCGAACTGCGGGTCGTCGAAGTCGAACCCCGCCCGCAGCTGGGCGCCGGAACTGACCACGACGACGCGCGGCTTCTCTGCGGCCCGCAATGCGCTGTGCAGTCCGACCGCCAGGGCGAAGTGGCCGAGGTAGTTGGTGGCGAGCTGCATCTCCCATCCCTGCGCATTGAGCTGATGCGTCGGGAGCATCATCACGCCCGCGTTGGCGACGAGGCCGTCGAGCGGCCCACTCCAGTCGTCGCAGAAAGCGCGGACGGAAGCCGGGTCGGCCAGGTCGAGTGCGACGGCCCGCGAGCCCGGCAGCTCCTTGACCAGCACCTCGGCGTCAGCGGGGTTCCGTGTGGCGATCGTGACCTGCGCCCCGGCACCGGAAAGCGCGCGCACCGTCTCGACACCGAGACCGGACGACCCCCCGGTGACGATCATCCGGCGCCCGCTGAGGTCGACTCCCTCGAGTACCTCAGCGGCGGTGGCCCGCATTCCGAACGGCGTGGTGATGAGCGTCATAGCTGTGCCCTGCCTTCACAAGATCTGGTTCCTCGCCCGGCCGGTGAGACCACTCACCGCTTCGGTCCAGGCGTCACTGAAGAGAAACCATACATCGTGTTCAGACTCTCGTTCTGCCCGGAGTGCGCCTACGTGAAGCCGAGCCCGCGCGCGGAGCCCGCAGGTCACAGGAAGCGCCGCACAGGAATGACGGCTGCTTCCTTCAGACGCTGCGACAGGGGCCGCCGCTTCCACCGGTCCGCCTCGATCGCCTCGCTGCGTGTGAGGTCGTCGTCGAAATCGTTGTCCAGGACGCCCGTGAAGGTCTCGTCGAGAACGGCGAGCATGACTTCCTCGTCGTGCTCCATCGAGCGGCGGTTGAAATTGCTGGAACCGATCAGCGCGGCGACCCCGTCCACCGTCATGATCTTCGTGTGGAGCATCGTCGGCTGGTACTGGCGGATGTCCACACCCGCCGCGAGCAGCGCGGCGTAATGGTGCTGGCCCGCGAGCCGGCAAGCCCGCTGGTCGGTGTACGGGCCGGGCAGCAGGATCTGGACCTGGACGCCGCGGCGGGCGGTGGCGCACAGCAGGTCGACGAAGAAGGAGTCGGGAGCGAAGTAGGCGGTGGACAGCCGGAAGCGTTCCTGCGCGGAGGTGAGCACGACGCGGATGAGCGTCTGCATGTCCTGCCAGCCGAAGCTGGCCGAGCCGCGCACCACCTGTACGGTCGCGGAGCCCGGCTGGGCATGTTCGGCGAAGCGGTCCCGGTCGTCGAACAGGTCGTCGTGGCACTCGGCCCAGTTCTGGGCGAACGCGGCCGCGATCCCGTCAACCGCCGGGCCACGGACCTCCACGTGGGTGTCACGCCACTCGTCAGGGGTGCGGGCATCGCCGCACCATTCCTCGGCGATGCCGACGCCGCCGGTGAACGCGGTGCGCTCATCCACGATGAGGGCCTTGCGATGGCACCGGTGGTTCTGCTTGAGCGGGGAGATCCACGCCGGTTTACGGAACCAGGCGACCTGCACCCCGGCAGCGTCCATGTCATCGAGCAGTTCCTGTTCGATCTCCTTGGCCCCGAAGCCGTCCAGCAGCAGCCGCACCCGGACGCCGGCGCGGGCGCGGTCCGCCAGAGCGGCGGCGAAGTCACGGGCAATCTGGCCGCGCCAGTACACGAACGTCATCATGTCGATGACGTGCTCGGCCCCGCGGATCGCCTCCAGCATCGCGGGGAAGATCTCATCCCCGTTGCGCAGCGGAACAAGCTCATTGCCTTCGGTCGCCGCGACCCCGATCAGCCGCTCCAGACGTCTGCGCAGACGCTGCTTGCGCTCTCCCACCCGCACCGGATCGTCGCCGTCCTCCGGAGGGAGGGACGGGACAAGGGTCTTCTCCGTACTCATGCGGGGCTTCTCCTGGGGATCCGTAACGGGCTGGTGCCGGGCAGCCGACTGGACGCGTGCGAGGCGGACAGCGACACGCTCAGTCTGTCCACCACGATCGTTTTCATCGCCCCCCACGCCGAGCAGTCGGGCACCATCGCCGGACCCCGGACGAATCCACCACGGTGTCGTAGTGGCGCGCGGGGGCGCCCTCACGAACACCTGCGGACCCTGCCCCGCCCCGCTCCCTCGCGACGGAGCCGGCAGGTCCGCAGGCATCCAGCAGAGCCGAGGGCGTCCCACATGCGCATCCTCACTCCGGGATGGCCGCACGACGCGCCGCCACCGTCAGATCACTTGGTGGCGTAGACCGCCGTGTAGCCGCCGATGAGGGGACGGGCCACCGTCGTGGCGAAGCCCGCCGCCTCCAGCCAATGGGTGGCATCGGCGACGGTGTACTCGGATCCGCCTTCCGTGTCGATGAGCATGTTCAGCGACACCAGCAAACCGTAGGTGTTGTGCCGCCTGCCGTCGTCGATCATGGCGTCGTAGACGATGAGCGTGCCTCCCGCCGGCAGGGCCTCATACGCTTTGCGGAGCAGGAACTGCCGCTGCTCGGGAGCCCAGTCGTGCAGGATCTGCCCCATGACGTAGACATCGGCCGGAGGAAGGGGATCGGCGAAGAAGTCGCCGCTGTGGAAGGAGAGGCGGCCGGCCAGCTCGCGGGCATGCGCGGATTCCTCGAACACCGGCCGTACCTGGGGCAGTTCGAAGACCGTTCCGGTCATCTCGGGGTGGGATCGCAGTACGGCCGCGGGTACCGCTCCCAGAGCGCCGCCGAGGTCGACCACGTGCTGCCGGCCGGTCCAGTCGAAGTCGGCGGCGAGTGCGCCGGCGAGGGGGGTGCTGACTCCGTCCATGCCGTTGAGGAAGTTGCGCCAGGCAACGGGGTCCTGGCTCAGCGTGGCGAAGAAGGGGGCCCCGGTGAGCGTGACCTCGTTCTGCTGGGTGCCGGTTCGCAGGGCCTCGGTGAGGTTGCCCCAGAAACCGAAGAGGCGGGCATTGGCCATCTCCAGGATTCCACCGATGTAGGAGGGCTTCGCCCGGTCCAGGAACACGTCCGCCGCGGGGCTGTTGCGGTACACGCCGTCGTCGTCGCGTTCCAGCATGCCCAGCGACACGAGGGCGTCGAGGAAGTCCGCCGACGACCTGGGGTGAAGGCCCACTTCCCCGGCGAGCGATGTACGGTCCCGACCGCCCCGCGCGAGGGTCGTGAACACTCCCAGCTCCACCGCGCTCAGCAGCGTCTTCGACGCCATGAATCCCAGGCCCAGCTGCAGGATCGGCTCGGGGGTGATCGCAACGCCGGCCGTCGGGCCGGTGGTCGCACCGGCGTCGGCGACGACCCCGGCCTTGCTCTCGGAGTGCAGTTCCATGAAGCTCCTTTGTGGAGTGATCAATACAGAATTACGGCAGACGGAGACCGGCTTGCGCCGCGCAAGCCGGAGCCCGACCGCGGCCGCCCGCCAGACCACACACGTCCCCACCGCGAGACATCCGGAACGCGGGCCCGTCCCACCCGACCGCGATCGGGGTCGAGCGTTCGCTCCGCCTCACGGGGAAGGCTAACATGTTTCTGGATTGATCAATAAAGTTATCGATCGTGCCGTGACTGGCAGATCGCAGCAGGCAGAGGGGGCGAGCTGCGTCCAGGCCTCGGCGGCCCGCCCACGCCGCAGGAGCGGCATTCGGAGATCAGCTGCACCTGTCCGGCCGGGCATCGACCCGCAGCGATGAGCGGAGGATCCTCGCCCTGCGGCACCGGACGGCGTCAGCAACCAGCCGGCGGGCACGTACGAGTCGCGCCGGCAGACTCCTCATCGCATGGCATCGAGGACTTCGTCGGTCGACAGCAGTGCATGGGCGAAGAAGCGGTAGTTGATGATCGCCGCCTGATACCCGTCGCCCCAGACCGGGTGGCGGGGTCCGGCTGTCGCATCCCTGACCACGGTGACCTCGAATCCCTCCTCGATGAGGTGACGCATGTGGGACTCGACGCACATGTTCGCCAGCATGCCGCCAAGAATGATGCGCTGTATTCCCCGCTTGCGCAGTTGCAGTACCAAGTCGTTACTTTCCGGCCCGAACACCTTGTGCGGGCTGGCAACCACCGTTCTGCCGTCTTCGATATAGGGCTTGAAGCGCTCCACCCAGTCCGCACCGGAGTTCCGGAACCCCGTCAGATCGAGCTGTCCCGCACGGGCGAACGTGTGGTTCTCCAGCTCGCTGGTCTCGAGGGGGCCGTTCATTCGCCATCCGCTGTCGGTCGGATAGAAGTAATGGGGCGAGATGAAGACCTCGTATCCCCCCGCCTTCGCCGCCTCGAAGATTCTCTCCATGTTTTCGACGGTCCTGTTCTCCGTGACGCTCGCCCCCACCGCGTCCCAGGCAGCCCCGTCCTCGCTCAGCACGTCGTTCTGCGGGTCGATGAACACGACGGCCGTGTCGGTCTTCGAGATTTCCACCTGTGCTCCTCACGCGATACGCACCACTGGCGCGACGAATATTCCGGTATCGCGGGGTGTCCTGCCGAAGTACATTCCGGTCCGGCGAGACGATGTCTCTTCCTTGTCCGGTGCGGATTGCTGCGACACCAAGCGACAGCACTCGAGTTCCGCGCTCACCTCGGGGTGCATGCCCTGAGGGGCGCTTTCCCGGCCACTCGGCCCTCCGTCCCACCCTGCACCATCTCGGGGCGTTCCGCATCGGTGCATTGCTGCACCCGATCACCGTCCCTGCCGCCCCACGATGCGATCGGCCGGTCTTGGCCGGTGCCGGCGGGCCGGGCCCTCGGGGCCGCACAACGCCGGTTCGGCGTCGTCGATTACGCCGTTGGGAGCAGGTGAACGACTCCACGCGACCCGAGCACGACGGGCGGACGGGAGTGTTCCCGACCGGGTTGACGCACTCGCGGAATGTCCCAGGATGCGCCGCGATGAGCCGCCTACCATGATGTGCCGAAAGAGCGCCAGTTCACACAGCCACTGGAATCATATCCCCGCCAGAATTCAGGAATCAGCATGGCTGAAACTTTTCCATCCCGCGAGGAGTGGATCGCCGGGGGCAGCCGCCGGCCCCTCCCCGGATTCCCGTACACGATATTCGTGCGACAGGACGGGCCCGTGTCCGGTCGTCCCGTGACCCTGTTGCACGGTTTCCCCACCTCCTCGCACGACTGGGGTGCCGTAGTCCCCCACCTCGTGGCTGCCGGGTGCCGGGTGACGACAGCGGACTTCCTCGGTTTCGGTGAGAGCGACAAGCCGTACCCCCATCACTATTCGGTTTGTGAGCAGGCCGACCTCGTCGAAGCACTCTGGCGGCTCACCGGCGATGAGACGACTGCCCTGGTCGCCCACGACTACGGGGTGTCCGTCGCGCAGGAACTGCTGGCCCGGGGTCCGGCCAGGGTGACGTCCATGACGTGGTTCAACGGAGGCATCTGGCCTGATCTGCATCACCCGATCCCCGAGCAGAACCTCCTTGCCGGCCCGGGCGGTACGGACGTGGCGCGCCATGTGGACGAGGAGAAGTTCACCGCGGCCATCCAGCGCCTCACCGGCGAACGGCCCCTGCCGGCCGACCTGCTGCACGACATGTGGCTCGGCGCACGCTCACATGACGGCTTCAGAATCCTGCCGTCGCTCCTGAACTACATGCAAGAACGCAGGGAGAACAGCACCCGCTGGACCGGGACGCTGTGCACCTACCAGGGCGAGCAGCACTTCATCTGGGGACCGGCCGATCCCGTCAGCGGCGCACACGTGATTCCCCGTATCCGCGAGGTCGCGCCCCACGCGGCGCTCACCGTCCTGGACAAGGCTCCGGCAGTCGGCCACTTCCCCCAGGTGGAAGCACCCGGAATCGTCGGCCCACTCCTCGCGGACTGGCTGGGAGACCGGACGTGAGTGGGCCTGCGGACCAGGCTTCTGCGGGCGGCCGCGTCAGGTGTTCTCCAGGCCGCCGTCGACGGTGAGGACCTGGCCGGTGACCCATTCCACCGTGGGGTCGGCGAGCCGGAGCACCCATGCGGCGACCTCCTCCGGCCTGCCACGGCGGCCGAGGGGGATGCGGGCGGCCTCGGCGTCCTTGATCTGCTGGACTTCGGCCGGGGAGAAGCCGGAAGAGGCCAGCGCCCCGGACTCCACGGGCCCAGGGGCGACGGCGTTCACCCGTATGCCCTCCGGGGCGAGTTCGAGCGCCCAGCTACGGGTCAGGTGCTCGATCGCCGCCTTCGACGCGCCGTAATGACTCGCCACGGCAAGGGGACGGTGCCCGAAGGTGCTCGCGATGTTGATGATCGACCCGCGGGACTGCGCCAGGTACGGCAGTGCGGCGCCGGCCAGCAGGCTGGGGGCGACGACGTTGGTGTCGAAGATGTGCCTGACGCGGTCGGCCGCCACCTCGCGCAGTGGCATGGACACGAAGACGCCGGCGTTGTTGACCAGGACGTCCAGCCGGCCCCAGCGGTCCACGGCCGTTTGGATGATCGACTGAGGTACGTCCTGCTCGCTGACGTCGCAGCGGATGGTCTCGATCGAGGGGTGTGCATCGGAGAGCTCGGCGAGAGCCTGTGCGTTGCGGCCGGTCCCGAGGACGGCTGCTCCGGCATCGGCGAAGGACATGGCCGCTGCACGGCCGATTCCCGAGCTGGCGCCGGTCACGATCACCACTCGGCCGGTGAAGTCGACTGCCGGACGATTCGACATGGTCGGACCCTTCCATTGGAACGTGGACTGGGAGCACCCGAGCCGCCGGGGTCACAGGCGTACGGCCACCGCGGCGGCAAACGGACCATGTGCGTCCGTCGCGCAGGCCCTGATTCCCGACGACATGAGGCATTTGCCTTTCGGGGTACTGGACCGGACGGCGCTCCGGTCTGTGACACGTTGGCCGCAGGACAGCGTGCGGCGGTCCGGCCGGACGGGCGGTACAACGACCACGGCGCCGCGTGGGGCGCGGTCCTGGCGGCATCGGGGCCGGGTGTCCACCCGGTCGCCCATGAGCCGGCTCTCTGCCCGTGCGAGTCGGCCCGCTCTTGAGTCTCCACCGGCTGGAAGGCCCACACTCCTGACGTGAACGACGACAGCCTTCCGCTGCTGACCATCGGGCAGCTGGCCCGGCGTACCGGCATGCCGGTACGCACGATCCGCTACTGGTCCGACCTCGGCGTCGTGCCTCCGGCCGACAGGTCCGGCGGCGGCTACCGGCTCTACGACACCGAGGGCGTGGCCCGCCTCCAGCTGGTGCGCACCTTGCGTGAGCTGGGGCTCGGGCTGGAAGAGGTGCGCCGGGTCCTGGAGCGGGAGGCCACCGTCGCCGAGGTCGCCGCCGCACACGTGCAGGCCCTGGACGTACAGATCCGTGCCCTGCGGCTGAACCGGGCCGTCCTTGCCACGGTGGCCGGACGGCAGTCCGACACGGAGGAGATGGAACTCATGAACCACCTCGCACGGCTCTCCGCACAGGAGCGAACGGCGATCATCGAGGACTTCGCCCGTGAGGTCTTCGACGGCCTCGAGGCCGATCCTCTCCTTCAGGACCGAATACGCGGCCTGCCCCCGCAGCTTCCCGACGACCCGACCCCGCAACAGGTCGACGCTTGGATCGAACTGGCCGAACTGGTCGCCGACCCCGCTTTCCGCACCCGCATGCGGCACATGATGGAGCACCACGCCCAGGGGCGAGGAGACCGGAACGGGCCGGGCCGGCAGCCCGGCGCCTTCCTGTTCTTCGCCCAGAAGATCGCCCTGCTCGTCACCCCGGCGCGAGAGAACGGCACGGATCCCGCGTCGGACGAGGCCGCCGCCGTACTCGACGACCTCTTGGGTACGGGGCCCGGGTCGCCTCGCCGTAGCGAGGTCCTGCAACGGATCGAGGCCGCCCTGGACACGCAGGCCGACAGGTACGGACACCTCCTGGCGGTCATCCGGGGCGAGGAACCCGGGCCCGCAGCGAACCCCGACCACCACTGGCTGGCACAGGCCCTGCGGGCGCACATTTGATGCCGGGCGGCTACGACCCGAACTTCGTCCATCGGCCCTCGGAGACCACCTCGACGATGCCGTCGACCACCTTGATGGCCGTCTGTTCGTCGATGGCGTAGGCCGGGGCGCCGATGTCGGCGGCCCACCGCTCCGCGTCGGCCATGGTGTTGCCCGGGAAGGCGTCCAGGTGCGGGAAGATCGAGAAGTCGACGACCCCCAGGGTACGGTCGTCCGGCGCGGACGCCCACTCGACGAAGTACGCACCGATCCGGGGTGTCATCACCATGCTTCCGGCACTGACTCCCACCCAGACCGTGTCGGGCAGCGAAGGCAGCAGGTCGGCCACTCCGGACTCGCGCATCCAGTGGCACAGGTACGTCGCGTCGCCGCCGTCGACCAGGAGGACGTCGGCCTCCCGGATCCAGGGGACGTACCGCTCGGCGCCGACCGTAGGAAGTGCGGTGAGCTCGAGGACGCCGAGCGACGCCCAGCCCAGGCCGGTCAGGTGCGGGGCACCGACGAAATGCGCTGATCAGGGGCTTACACACAGCCAACAAAGATCATTTCCCACGAACATCAAGATCGTTTCCCACGAGCCAGTTCATGCCGCATGTTCCGCGGCGGCGGGGGCATCTTTCGCGGGCCTGCTGGGGTCAGTGGCGACTGATCCACCAGAGGATGATCAGGTCGGCGGCGAACGCGCCGACCTTCGTCGCGACTCCCGTGGCCAGCCCGTAGGCCACGATCTTCCGGTACCGCTGGACCCGCTCACGGAGGTAGCGGCCAGCTCGGCAGAAATCCGCACAGAGAGCCCCTGCGACGCGCTTCACTGCAGCAAGTAGAGCTGCAGTCCTAGGATGGATGGGCATGCGAAACCTCGTTTCTCTCAGTTGGAGGCGTGGTTGTGCGTGGGACGCCCGCTCCCGACCGGTCCGCAAAACCTTCAGTCGGAGGGCGGGCGTCCTGAGTTGACGTTAACGGCCCACGGGGTCCCAAGAGTTGAAATCACGTGCAGATGCACGTGCAGATGCCCTCTTGTGTAGAACGTCACGATTCAGGCAACGCACTTCGGGGATTACGCCACCCGTCCGCAAGGTCCTACCTGCTCTGTCAGGAAAGGGCCTGGACGGGTAGTGCAGGTCTCGGCCTTGAACCGGGTGAGAGCCTTCCGACCTGGTATGGATTGCGGCATCTGCACCAGTGACAGAAGGGCGCTTGTGTCACACCGCAATGCGCCCCTGGCCGATGCCGGACGGCTGCGATGGCCCGCTGCGTCATCGAGGATTGCCGGCCCCGACGCCAGGCCGCGGAACACTTCCAGGTGCCGGAACCCGACCGCACCGAACGCCGGATCAGGTCCGCCTCGCCCGCCGCCTCCCCACCAGCGAAGATCGTTTCCCACACGCAACAAGATCGTTCCCGAAGGCCAGCTATCGGGTTGGACGAAGCACCACGGCCACCCCGTGAGCACCACCTGTGTCCGGGCCCGACCGGTCTCGACTCGTGAACCACGCACCCAGACGGGTCTGCTTGGGTGGTCGAGGCGGACCAGCCGACGATCCGCAGCCCGCCGAGGCACCACCGCAGACGACCGGAAGGGCGCGAGACTGGACCGGGAGCGGCGCGAGGCACTCGAGGACATCGACCCCGCCTGGTGCCCCACCTGGCCCGTCGTGTGGCAACGCTGCTTCCACCTCGCCCGCACCTACCACACCGCTGGCGGCACACTGCCTGACCGGGATGGTCAGCTCGTCGTCCAGGGCGAGGACATCGGCCGATGTGTACGAGCCCAGCGAACCCAGTGGGACACCCTCAGCGCCGTCCAGCAATGGCTCCTGACCGAAATCCTCGGCATCACCGCCGCCGCGGAAGAGGAGCAGGCACCGGCCTCAGGGGCGGCGAGGCCGAAGCGCACCCGGGCGCAGATCTGGGCAGCCAACCTCACCGCCGCCCGTCAATACGCCCAACGGGAAGGACACCTCAACGTCCCCCGATCCCATGTCGAGGACGTCGACGGCACCGGCCATGCTCTTGGGGTCTTCATCGCCAACCAGCGGGCCCGACGTGCCAACCTCGCCCCGGAGCGCGTCACAGAACTCGTTGAACTCGGCATGCGCTGGGCTTGAGCAGGAGCATGTGGTGACGCGGCGGTGTCCGTGGCACATGGCATGATCCCGCCCCATGACGCCTTTGAGTGCCGTCGGCTGCGGTGGGCTCTACTTGGAGACGACTTGCGCTCCCATGCCGCGTCCGTCAACTCACCTCGACCTGCCACAAGATCAATTACCAGACAGGCCGAACATGATCTTCCACACCCGGGTCGCCACCTGGAGATTGAGCCGATCCTCGACGTTCGCGAGGTTGTTGCCGCTGATGTCGCGGATGCGCTGGAGCCGATAGCGCAACGTGCTGCGGTGAATCGCGAGGAATTTGGCGGTCTCGTCGTAGTTGCCGCCGCAGTCGAAGTACCTGCATAGGGTCTCCACCATGGCTGTATGGTGCCGGGAGTCGTAGTCGATGAGCTGCCCGAGCCACTCATGGACGAACGTCTCCAGTTCCCGGTAATCGTTGCCGGGTCCCAGGATGCGATAGATGCCTAGCTCGTCGAAGAACGTCGTGCCGTAGCAGTCGCGGGAGCGGCGGCGCACTTCCAGGGCGCGCTGTGCCTGCTGGTAGCGGTGGGGGATGTCGTCCGGGGAGTTGCAGGGGACGCTCACCCCGATAGCCCCGGACCGTGTCCCGATCTCCCGGGCGAGCGCCTCGTACAAAGCGCTGGCGGGCGGTCTGTCGTCGGCGAGTAGGACCACGTGGTCGGAACGTCGGGTCAGCAGCGAGCGCATGCCCACGGCAGAGGCCGTTCGGCCCACGGTTTGTGCGAAAGAGTCGTCTGCAGTCCGGTTCGACCACTGCACCACGACGATGTAGTGGCTGCGGTGCAGGTCGTGTCCGACTGCCTCGGACCGGGCGTAGGCGCTCGCCGCGTCCGTCCCGGCCAGGAGGTCGTCGGCCAGCTCGCGGTGCAGTCTTAGTTCCACTTCGGCCAGGTGCCGCAGGTGTGCCAGCTCCAGGGCGAGCGAGGTGGCGGCGTGCTCCAGTGCGAGCACCGTGTGCTCGTCGGCTTCCTCCCTGGCGTCCACCAAGGCCAGCACGCCCAGTATCTCTCCGTGCGGGCGGACGAGGGTGATCAGCCGGTCTTTGATCCGCACCGGCCCGGCCTCCCGGGCGACGGCGTGCAGCATCTCGTCCTGGCGCAGGGGGTCCGGTTCCGGATAGGGGTCAGGGCGGCTGGGGCCGGTCCAGGACCTCAGCCGACCGAAGCGGTCCTCGACCAGCGCGGGAAGTCCGGTGAGCCTGTGCAGAGCGCGGGTGATGGCTTCCTCGCCGCCGCCCGAGCCGGCGACCTCGGTCATGATCGCGTGTACGGCTCGCTGCCACCCCAGCTCGGCCACGACGGAAATCAGTTGCCGCTGGAGGGCTGTCCGTTCCTCCCGCAGCCGGTGAAGCTCCAGCGCGTCCTCGCGGTGGCAGCGGTGTGCGAAGGCGACTGACAAAGCAGCAGCGGTGTGCCGGACGAGCGTGGCGAGCAGGGATCGCTCGGCCTCGGTGGGCTGGGACCGGGACGTCACCACGAGGTAGCCGAGGAGTCCCTCGTGTCCGCGCAGCCCCAGGGCCCGTCCCCAGGGCCGGTCGGGTACGGCCACAGGGCCGTCCTGCCCAGTCAGCTCTCGTACCTTCCGGTCCACGGCCAAGGCATGGATCTGTCGGCCCCTTGGGCTGGGGACCAGGTCACCGTCCACCCTGAGGTATCCGGCTTCGGCGCTGTATGGCCCTGCGGCGGCTATGCGGTCCATGGCCAAGCGCAGGATCTCGCCTTCGTCCCGTGTGTCGAACAGGGCGCGGGAGAGCGCCATCAGTTCGTGGGGGGCATGCTCGGCTGGGGTGGGAACGCGTGGGCGCTGTCCTCTCCGCGCGGGCGTGGGGTACCGCCCGTTACACCGCCGTGGGCTGATCTCCCGGTCGTGGCGGCGGTACAGGCTGTGCGCCCGGCTGCCAGTCATAAGATCACTCCGTTCTCCGTAGGGGCGGTACGCCCCGGCAGCCGGCCATGGGATTACTCCCGTCCCCCGAGCCGGCCGAGAAATGACGGCGACCCTTCGCGTAGAGCCTTACCCGATATGTCCGGAGTATCCGGTTGTGCTCGCGGGGCGACGGGCTCTGCTGTTCTTTGACTTGCCGGGTGCAGGCGTAGAGGTGCTCGGTTCGCGAGTCTGGGTGTGTCGGGGGCCGCGGAAGCACTGGGCGATGACCGGGCACCCATGAAGGCCGATGGTCACGTACAGGACGTACCAGGAAGCCGGACGCGCCGTCGATCACGTCGCGGACCGGGAGTTTTCTCGGACAAAGGGTGGCCGTCATCGGTCATGACGTCCGCCTCGTCGAGGATGTCGTCGGCCGTACGAACTACGGCGGGCCAGCCAGTACGCAAGCGTCGCGCGGGGCCCTCTCCGGTGCGCTGACCTTGGGTTCGCGGCCTCGGCGATCGGGCGGCCCCCTCGCCTTCGCTTCGTCGCCGCCCTGTACGACCTGATTTCGGACCGGTCGGGACCATACATGAACGACAGATCCGCAGTGCCGGCGCATGCCGCCGCATCGGGAGGAGTTCCTCATGGCCAAGGCAGTGGGCATCGATCTGGGCACCACGAACTCCGTGATCGCCGTGTGGGAGGGCGGTGAACCTTCCGTCGTGCCCAACACCGAGGGCAGCCGTACGACACCGTCCGTCGTCGCCTTCACCGACACCGGGGAACGTCTCGTGGGACAGCTGGCCCGGCGGCAGGCGATCCTCAACCCGAAGGGCACCATCTACTCGGCCAAGCGGTTCATCGGCCGGCATTTCGACGAGGTCTCCGAGGAGGCCAGGGCAGTGGCTTACGACGTCGTCGAGGGCGACGGCGGAGCGGCCCGCTTCAAGGTGCGCGACAAGCTGTACGCGCCCGAGGAGATCAGCGCACAGGTGCTGCGCAAACTTGCCGACGACGCCGGGAAGCAGCTCGGGGAGCGGGTCACGGAGGCGGTCGTCACGGTGCCCGCCTACTTCAACGACGCCCAGCGCACCGCCACCAAGGACGCCGGACGGATCGCGGGCCTGGAGGTGCTGCGGATCATCAACGAGCCGACGGCGGCTGCCCTCGCGTACGGCCTGGACAAGAAGGAGCACGAGACGGTGCTCGTGTTCGACCTGGGTGGCGGCACCTTCGACGTGAGCCTGCTCGATGTCGGCGACGGCGTGGTCGAGGTGCGCTCCACCGCCGGCGACAGCCACCTGGGCGGCGACGACTTCGACCGGCGTCTGGTGGATTACCTCGCGGACGACTTCCAGAAGGAGAACGGCATCGACCTGCGCAAGGACCCGCAGGCGCTGCAGCGGCTCTTCGAGGCCGCGGAGAAGGCCAAGACCGAGCTCAGCTCGGTGACGCAGACGCAGGTGAGCCTGCCGTTCATCACCGCCGACGCGTCCGGTCCGAAGCACCTCACCGACTCGATCATGCGGTCCACGTTCGAGCAGATCACCGGCGACCTGGTGGAGCGTTGCCTGGGACCGGTCCAACAGGCCATGGCCGACGCCAAGGTCGGCGAGAGCGACATCGACGAGGTCATCCTCGTCGGCGGCTCCACACGTATCCCGGCGGTCCAGGCCCTGGTCCGCCGGCTGACGGGCGGCAAGGACCCCAACATGAGCGTCAACCCCGACGAGGTCGTGGCCCTGGGCGCCGCGATCCAGGCCGGCGTGCTCAAGGGCGAGGTCAAGGACGTCTTGCTGCTCGACGTGACCCCGCTGTCGCTGGGTGTCGAGACGCGCGGCGGCGTGATGACGAAGATCATCGAGCGGAACACCACCATCCCGGTACGCCGCAGCGAGACGTTCTCCACCGCGGAGGACAACCAGCCGGCCGTCGACGTGGTGGTCCTGCAGGGCGAGCGCGAGTCCGCGGCCGACAACCGCGTACTCGGCCGCTTCCAGCTCACCGACATCCGGCCGGCGCCACGGGGAGAACCACAGATCGAGGTCACCTTCGACATCGACGCCAACGGCATCCTCCACGTCACCGCCCGTGACAAGGACACCGGCAAGGAACAGGGCATCACCATCAGCGAGAGTTCCAACCTGGACCGCAGTGAGGTCGAACGCATGGTGCAGGAGGCCGAGAGCAACCGGGGCCAGGACCAGGCACTCCGCGAGGCCGTCGATGCCCGCAACGAACTCGACGCCGTCGCGTACCAGGTCGAGAGGCGCCTCGCCGAACTGGGAGACGCAGCGCCCGCACATGAGAAGGCACGCGCCGAGATGCTCGTGTCCGACGCCCGGGAGGCCGTCAAGGACGAGGCGGGCGTGGAGCGAGTGCGGCCCCTGACCTCCGAACTCCAGCAAGTGCTCGCCGGGCTGGCTGCCCATCAAGGCGCCGCTCCCACAGGCCGTCCCGGCCAGGACGCCGACACCGGTGGTCCCACGAGTGGCAGTGACGACGATGTCGTCGACGCCGAGTTCGAGAGGGGCTGAGGCGCGCCATGCCCACCCGCCCCCAGGAACCCGGCCGCCCTCCGTCGGATCCGGTCGAACCGGTCCCGGAGAACGCCGTACGCCCTCCGCGTGGGGACGTGCCGCAACCGGGCCCGCTGCCCCGGCCGGAAGCGGCGGACGGCGAACCGGGGCCCGACGCCGCCGGCCCCGCGCGTGCCGAGGACGAGTACACGACCGCGATCCGGGAACTGGAGGACCGCTGGCGGCGCGCGCTCGCCGACCTCGACAACCTTCGCAAGCGTCACGCCAGGGAGCTGGAGCGGGAGCGGGCGGTCGAGCGGTCCCGCACGGCGGCCGCTTTCCTGCCCGTCATCGACAACCTCGAACTCGCCCTGACCCACGCCGGCGGGGATTCGGGCGCGATCGTGGAGGGCGTCCGGGCCGTACGCGACCAGGCGGTGAACGTCCTCGCACGGCTCGGCTACCCGCGGCATGCGGAGACCGGCGTCGCCTTCGATCCGGCCCGGCACGAGGTGGTCGGCGTCGTCCAGGACCCCGACGTGGAACCGGGCACTGTCGTCGAGGTGCTGCGCCCCGGCTACGGGGACGGCGAGATGCAGCTCAGGCCGGCCGCGGTGACCGTCGCGAAGCGGGAGTGACCGGTCATGGCACGGGACTACTACGAGGTGCTGGGCGTGTCGCGGAGCGCGAGCCAGGACGAGATCCAGCAGGCGTATCGCAAACTCGCCCGCAGGTACCACCCCGACGTCAACAAGGACCCCGGGGCGGAGGAACGCTTCAAGGACCTCAACGAGGCACACAGCGTCCTGTCCGATCCCAAGGCCCGGGCCCGCTACGACCGCTTCGGCGAGGACTTCCGTAAGGTCCCCGAGGACTTCGACGAACGGGTCGCGGCGGGAGCGGGCGGCGGATTCCGCGGTCGGAGGACCGCGGGCGGGGGCGGTCCCCGCGTCCGGTACACCACTGGCTTCGGCGACGGCTTCGGTGCGGAGGACATCGACATCGAGGACCTGCTCGGCTCCATGTTCGGAGCCGGCACCGCTCCAGGCAACGTCCCTGGGGCGGATCAGGAGGCCGAGCTGCCGCTCACCGTCGAGGAGGCGTACAGAGGCGGCCGTCGCACCGTCACGCTCGCCGGTCCCACCGGGCAGCCGCGGCGGTACGAGGTGGACGTGCCGCCCGGCGTCGTCGACGGGCAGCGCATCCGGCTGGCGGGCGAGGGCGGCCGAGGCAGCGGCGACGGCTCCGCGGGGGACCTGTATCTGCGGGTGCGGATCCAGCCGCATCCCCGCTTCCGCCTCGACGGCCGGGATGTGTACGTGCAGCTTCCGGTCACCCCCTGGGAGGCCTCGCTGGGCGCGACAGTTCCGGTGCCCACCCCCGGCGGCGGAACGGCCAAGGTCACGGTGCCCGCGGGTTCGTCCAGCGGCCGGCGGCTGAGGCTGCGCGGTGAGGGCATGCCGAACCCGCGGGGCGCGAACGGTGACCTGTACGCCGAAGTCCGCATCATGGTGCCGCCCACCCTCGGCGACAGGGAGCGCGAACTGTTCGAGGAGCTGGCGGCAACCTCCTCGTTCGACCCCAGGAGGACGCGATGAACGACCGACCCGTGGGAGCGGCAGGCATCGGCCGGGCCGGCGTGGGCGCCCGTCCGGTACGAACGGGCGCCGACGTCACCGCCTCGACGGCTGTCCGGTACGGGCTCGTGCCCGCCCCCAGGCTCTCGCTGGACGCCGTGGCGCGCCGTTCGGGCCTCCACCCCGATCTGATCCGCCGGTTCGTCGCCCTCGGCCTTGTCGACGCCGAACGCGACGCCGCGGGGCACCTGGTGTTCGACCCCACGGCCCCGGCGGTTCTCGCCCGCATCCAGCGGCTGCGCGCCGGACTCTGCCTCAACTACGCATCCATCGGCCTGGTGCTCGACCTGCTGGACCGCATCAGCCTGCTCGAAGCCGCCCTGCGCGGCCGCGGCACGAGGAGTGAAACATCCCCATGGACATGAACCGTCTCACCCAGAAGTCCCAGGAAGCCCTCCAGGAGGCTCAGAGCGCGGCCGTCGGCTTGGGGCACACCGAGGTCGACGGGGAGCACCTGCTGCTCGCACTTCTCGATCAGGAGGACGGTCTGATCCCGCGGTTGCTGCAGCAGGCCGGCACCGAGCCGAAGGAACTGCGCGCGGCCGTGCGGGAGGAACTCTCCCGCCGCCCGAAGGTCACCGGCCCTGGCGCGGCACCCGGCCAGGTCTTCGTCACCCAGCGCCTCAGCCGCCTGCTGGACGCCGCCGAACGGGAGGCCAAACGCCTCAAGGACGAATACGTGTCCGTGGAGCACCTCCTGCTCGCCCTGGCAGACGAGAGCTCTTCGACCGCCGCCGGGCGACTGCTCAAACAGGCCGGCATCACCAGGGACTCGTTCCTGAACGCGCTCACCCAGGTCCGCGGCAACCAGCGCGTCACCTCCGCCAACCCCGAAGTGGCCTATGAGGCTCTGGAGAAGTACGGCCGCGACCTGGTCCTCGAGGCGCGCGGCGGCAGGATGGACCCGGTCATCGGGAGGGACGCGGAGATCCGCCGCGTGACCCAGATCCTCAGCCGCAAGACCAAGAACAACCCCGTCCTCATCGGCGACCCCGGCGTCGGCAAGACCGCCATCGTCGAGGGCTTGGCCCAGCGCATCGTTCGCGGCGACGTCCCCGAGGGCCTGCGCGACAAGACGGTGTTCGCCCTCGACATGGGCTCCCTGGTCGCCGGTGCCAAGTACCGCGGCGAGTTCGAGGAACGCCTCAAGGCCGTGCTGGCCGAGGTGAAGGCCGCCCAGGGGCGCATCCTGCTCTTCGTCGACGAACTCCACACCGTCGTAGGAGCGGGCGCAGCCGAAGGGGCCATGGACGCGGGCAACATGCTCAAGCCGATGCTCGCCCGCGGCGAACTCCACATGATCGGCGCCACCACCCTCGACGAGTACCGCAAGCACATCGAGAAGGACGCCGCCCTCGAACGCCGCTTCCAGCAGGTCCTGGTCGACGAGCCGAGCGTGGAGGACACCATCTCCATCCTGCGCGGACTGCGCGAACGCCTCGAGGTGTTCCACGGCGTGAAGATCCAGGACAACGCGCTGGTCTCCGCGGCCACCCTCAGCCACCGCTACATCACCGATCGATTCCTGCCCGACAAGGCCATCGACCTCGTCGACGAGGCGTGCGCCCGGCTGCGTACCGAGATCGACTCGATGCCCGCCGAACTCGACGAGATCACCCGCCGCGTCACACGCCTGGAGATCGAGGAAGCGGCCCTGTCCAAGGAGACCGACCCCGCCAGCAAAGCCCGTCTGGAGGAGCTGCGCAGGGAACTGGCCGACCTGCGCGGCGAGGCCGACGCCAAACACGCCCAGTGGGAGGCCGAACGGCAGGCGATCCGCCGCGTGCAGGAACTGCGCCAGGAACTGGAGCAGGTCCGCCACGACGCAGAGGAGGCCGAACGCGCCTACGACCTCAACCGCGCCGCCGAACTCCGCTACGGCCGCCTCCAGGAACTGGAGCGGCGACTCACCGCGGAGGAGGAACAACTGGCCGCCAAACAGGGGAAGGACCGGCTGCTGCGCGAGGTCGTCACCGAGGAGGAAATCGCCGAGATCGTCGCCGCCTGGACCGGCATCCCCGTCGCCCGTCTCCAAGAGGGCGAACGCGAGAAACTGCTGCGCCTCGACGAGATCCTGCGCGAGCGCGTCATCGGCCAGGACGAGGCCGTCAAGCTCGTCACCGACGCCATCATCCGAGCCCGCTCCGGCATCCGCGACCCTCGCCGGCCCATCGGCTCGTTCATCTTCCTCGGCCCCACCGGCGTCGGGAAGACCGAGCTGGCCAAGACCCTCGCCCGGACTCTGTTCGACTCCGAGGAGAACATGGTCCGCCTCGACATGAGCGAGTACCAGGAGCGGCACACCGTCAGCCGGCTCATGGGCGCACCGCCCGGATACGTCGGCTACGAGGAGGGCGGACAGCTCACCGAGGCCGTGCGCCGCAAGCCGTACTCCGTTGTGCTCCTCGACGAGATCGAGAAGGCGCACACCGATGTCTTCAACACCCTGCTGCAAATGCTCGATGATGGCCGCATCACCGATGCACAGGGCCGCACCGTCGACTTCCGCAACACCATCGTCATCATGACCTCCAACATCGGCTCCGAGCACCTCCTCGACGGCGCCACCGCCGAGGGAGAGATCAAGCCCGATGCATACGCCCGGGTGATGGGCGAACTGCGCGGGCACTTCCGCCCGGAGTTCCTCAACCGCGTCGACGACATCGTGCTGTTCAAGCCGCTCGGCGAGCGGCAGATCGAGCGGATCGTCGAGCTGCAGTTCGGCGAGCTGCGGCAGCGGCTCGCCGAACGCCGCATCACCGTCGAACTCACCGACGCGGCCCGCGAGGTGATCGCCCACCAGGGCTACGACCCGGTGTACGGGGCCCGGCCGCTTCGCCGCTACATCTCCCACGAGGTCGAGACGCTGGTCGGACGCGCCCTGCTGCGCGGCGACGTCCAGGACGGTGCGACGGTGCGCGTCGACGCCGAGCACGGAGAGCTGGTTGTCAC
Source organism: Streptomyces sp. NPDC088732 (assembly GCF_044751205.1). NCBI lineage: Bacteria > Bacillati > Actinomycetota > Actinomycetes > Kitasatosporales > Streptomycetaceae > Streptomyces > Streptomyces sp. NPDC088732. Next base: position 5,651 of record NZ_JBIVLI010000038.1, on the reverse strand, counting down.
CTACGACCAGCCCGGGGACGTGAAGGGAGCGCGGGCGGCATGAACACGATGCAGGCTGCAACCGTGAGTTGTCCGAACTGCGGGCGTATCAACCGGGTGCCGGCGGCAGCGGAGGGACGCCCCCAGTGCGGCCACTGCAAGCAGCTCCTACCGTGGATGGTGGACGCGGGCGACGACGACTTCACCGAGGTCGCCGAGCGGGCCGACGTCCCCGTCGTGGTCGACCTGTGGGCTACCTGGTGCGGCCCCTGCCGCATGGTCAGCCCCGCCCTCGAACAGGTCGCCCGCGACCTCGCCGGCCGAATCAAGCTCGTCAAGGTAGACGTCGATAAAAACCCGCAGCTGTCGCAGCGTTTTCAGGTCCAGGCGGTACCGACACTGCTCGTCCTCGACCACGGAGAGACCGTCGCCCGGCAGGCCGGCGCGGCACCCGCGCACGTCCTGCGCTCGTGGGTCGAGCAGGCGCTTTCGGGCTGGCAAACCACTGCTGGAGCGTGAACACCATGGGCAGGCCACTGCGGAAACCGACGAGACCGCTCTCCGGTATGCCGAACTCGCCGGCCCGCGTGCTGCCGTAACCGCTCGGCGGCCTCGAATGAAAGGCCTGCGTACGGCCAAGCGCAATTCACTTGGCTGCCCAGGCCGACCAACACAAACAATGACAGCGATCATGGGCCCACCCACAAACATGTCTGGCTCGACGGATCGCACGCTCCTCCGCCTGCTTTGCGGATCGGACGTCTGGGCCTGGCAGTGCAACTCGGGGAGGCTGATTGGTCCCGACATGCGTATGCGTTCACATGCCCCGTCGGCGAGGCTGGCGGAGAAACCTTGGGGCCGGGAGTCACCCCGGCACCCGCAGTCGGAGGTTGCCGTTATGACTGTGATGTCCATCGCCAGGTTCGAAAGGTTCTTCCGCGCAGCCGCGGGGCTGGACGTCGACAAGAACGATCTCAAGCGTTACAGCGACTTCGTCGACGCCAAGCTCTACGATCTGCTGATCGTTGCCCAGGCCACCGCCAAGGCCAACGGACGGGACATCATCCGGACCTGTGACCTGCCGATCACGAAGGGCCTGCAGGAAAGCATTCACCACTTCCAGAAGATCGACCAGGAGGTGGAAGTCAAACCGATACTGGAACAGCTCGCCAGCCACCCCGCGCTGGACCGGACGCCCGACGAGGAGACCGAGGCGGCTTATCCGGACATCGTCGGCGGACTCAGCCTGGCCCTTGCTCAGAGCTTCAAAATCCTCCACCCCGAGCTGAAGAACCCCCAGACCCAGCACTGGGACGAGGCCCGAGCAGTCTTCGACCTCCTGCTGTGAGTGGCGATCGCCGCCTCATGCACGTCCAGGGGGCCGCCAAGAGCGGTCTGCCACCTCCACCGGAAGCGCGGCCGGTCCTGAGCGCGGGCTCTCCAGCTGCCCGCAGGCGGGCGACCCCCAACCCCACGGGGATCGTCTACTCCCCGCAGCGTTTCCCCTGACCGCTGCTTCGACGAGTTCCACAACAAGGCCGAGACCACGGCTTCTCCATCGTCTCCGACGCGCCCGGCAACACGCGCTTCAGGACCTGCACGTGGCGGACCACCCCGCCGACAGGTGCCAGCAGGAGAACCGCATCGAAACGCCCCTGGTCCTACTTGGCCGGGGAGGGGGCGACGACCCGCCCGGCTGGTGCCGCCGCTCCGGAACTGCGCCGCTGTTTGAGAAGGAGAGCTTCGCGGGCCGCTGCTGAGCAGTCCCATCACACGGAAGGAGAAGCCTGATGGTCACGATTTCCGACCCACACCTGGCGATGGTGCGCGCCGTGACGCCGCACACCCCGGAGGGCTGCGAGGAGTGTCTCAAGGAGCATTCCCCGTGGGTACACCTGCGGCTCTGCCTCACCTGCGGGCACGTCGGCTGCTGCGATTCCTCGCCCCTCAAGCACGCCAGGCGGCACGCCGGCAGCGCCGGTCACCCCATTGTGCAGTCCTTCCAGCCGGGAGAGGACTGGCGCTGGTGCTACGTCCACGAGGCCCTGGTCTGATGAACGCGGCCGAGCACCAGCAGAGCGCGGTCCACGAGACACCGGACCGGTACGGGGCGTTCCCGCGCCTGACACCGGAGCAGTTCGAGGTCCTCGCCGCGCACGGTGAGCGCCGAAGGACCGCCGAGGGCCAAGTGCTGTACTGCGAGGGCGAGCCGTTCCGGGAGTTCCTCGCGATCCTCAGCGGGACCGTCGAGATGGTCCACGACCTCGGCGGGTCCGACGAGCGCACGGTGGCCGTGCACGGACCCGGCAGATTCCTGGGTGAACTCGGGTTGCTGGAAGGCCAGGCGGCGTTCGACACCGCCGTGGTGCGCGAGGCCGGCGAGGTCCTGGCCGTGCCGGTGGAGCGGCAACGCTCCCTGGTCGGCCGCGACCCGGTCCTCGGCGACCTCATCCTCCGCGCCTACCTGGGCCGCCGGTATCTGCTCATCGGCCTCGGCGCCGGCTTCCGGATCCTGGGGTCGTGCTATTCGCCGGACACGCTGCGGTTGCGCCAGTTCGCCGCTCGCAACCGGCTGCCCCACCGCTGGGTGGATCTGGAGAAGGACAAGGAGGCAGAGGCGCTGCTGCGCCGGTTCTCCATCCGCCCCGAGGAGACTCCGGTGGTCCTTTGGAAGGGCGAACGGGTGCTGCGCAATCCGAGCAACGCCGAACTCGCCAGGCTCATCGGGCTGCCCGCCCCCTCCCCGGAGGCCGGGCGGTGTGACGTGATGGTGGTCGGGGCGGGCCCCGCGGGACTCGCCGCCGCCGTGTACGGTGCCTCCGACGGTCTCACCACGGTCACCGTCGACGCCATGGCCACCGGAGGCCAGGCCGGCACCACGTCTCGGATCGAGAACTACCTCGGCTTCCCGTCGGGCATCTCCGGCGGTGAGCTCATCGAACGCGCGGTGCTCCAGGCCCGCAAGTTCGGTGCCCGCCTGATGGTGCCGGCCCAGGTCAGCGGGCTCAGGCCGCAGGACGACGAGTACGTCGTCACCTTCACAGACGGGTCCCGGGCCCGGGCAGGCGCCGTGGTGCTCGCCTCGGGCGTCTGGTACCGCCGGCTCGAGGCGCCCGGCATCGACCGCCTGGAGGGCAACAGCGTCTACTACGCCGCGACGGTCCACGAGGCCAGTCTCTGCCAGACGGACCCGGTTGCCGTGGTCGGCGGCGGGAACTCCGCCGGGCAGGCGGCACTGTTCCTCGCGAAGCACGCGTCCAGGGTCCACCTCCTCGTCCGGGGCGGTGACCTCAACGCGGACATGTCGCGCTACCTGGTGGACCGGGTGGAACGGCACCCGAAGATCGAGGTGCTGCTCCACACCGAAGTCCGGGTGGCCTCCGGGCAGGAGAAGCTGGAGTCGCTGACGGTGGAGGACAACGCGAGTGGTGAGCGCCGGGAGCTGCGGGTCGCGGCGCTCTTCGTGTTCATCGGGGCCCGGCCGCACACGGAATGGCTCAGGGGCGTACTGGCCCTGGACGACAAGGGCTTCGTCCTCACCGGCGCCGACGCCGAGGCGGCGGCCGACCCGACCCGGTGGGACTCGCTCGGCCGGGGTCCGTTGCTGCTGGAGACCACCCTTCCCGGGGTCTTCGCCGCCGGCGACGTCAGGAGCGGCTCGGTCAAGCGCGTGGCCTCGGCAACCGGTGAGGGTGCCATGGCGATCCGCCTCGTGCACGAGCACCGCGGAAAGACGGGAAGTCTGGTCCGCTCCGCCGGCTCCTAGTGCAGGGGCCTCGGGCGGTGGCGGGCCGGTCCAGCCCTTGAATGGGACCCGGCAAGCGAGCGCAACGCCGCCGGTGTGTGCAGAACGCCGCGGTGACGGTAACTCAAACGGCATGGCGTAGAGACGGGAGATGCCGATGAGCACGGCGGAGGAGGTCCGGCCGTACCCCGTGCACCTGCCGGCGGCGGCCAGCGTGTCACGCGGCATCGACGTTACCTCGGGGGCATCCTGTGGGCGCGGGCGATCGCGGGGGCAACCGTCGAGAAGGAGTCATGCGGGTGTCCTCTAAGGGCGTTACGGTCGTGGCTCTCCTGGCGGATCCGGATGCGCCGACGGAGATCGCGCGGCGCATGGCACGGGTACTTCCTGCTCGGCTCGCCGACAAGTGGGGCCAGGGACGGCGTTTCGACGTCGAGGTGGTCAGTGAGCCCTTCACCGCAGGGACCGAGGACCCGCCCACCTTGATGCGCCGGATCATGGACCGCGGAAGAGCGGAGAGCTGGGACATCGTCGTGGCCCTCACCGACCTTCCGCTGCACTCGCATGGGCTCAAACTCGTTGTGGACTTGAGTCACGAACACGGCTTGGCCCTGCTGTCCCTCCCTCCGCTGGGGGGCTTGCGTCTGCAGACCAGGGCTCGGCGGGCCGTGGAAGAAGCCGTCCTCAGCCTGGCGGGCCCCGGGGCCTCCGGGCCCGATGGACCTCCGCAGGGTCAGCCGCTCTTGGGGTCCTTCGTCAGTCGCCTCGCGCCTGTTCACCCGGGCCAGGTCGGTGAGGAGGAGACCGCTGATCTCCGGTACGTCGTCAGCGGGCCCCGCGGGTACCTGAGAGTGCTCCTCGGTATGGTCCGCGCCAACCGGCCGTGGCGGTTGGTGCCGGGCTTGTCGAAAGCCCTGGCGGCCGCACTCGCCACAGGAGCAGTCGCCACGGTGAACTCCACCATCTGGAGCCTGGCCGAGTCCCTGAGCACGCCACGCCTCGTGATCGCCACGGTCGGGTCCGTCGCGCTCATGATCGGCTGGCTGATCGTGGACGCGCAGCTGTGGCATCGATCAGCAGAGGTCTCCCGGGAGGCGAGGCAGAGGGCAAGGCTCTACAACACCTCGACCGTCATGACCGTGGGGATCGGAGTACTCGTCTGCTACGGCGGTTTGATCGTCATCAACCTGGTGTGGGCCCTGTTCATCATCAACGGCCAAGTGTTCGCATCCACCACACGAACCCCGCTGCACGCCGCGGAATACTGGACGTTGTCCTGGTTCGTCGCTTCGGTCGCCACCGTGGGTGGAGCGCTGGGCTCAGGCTTGGAGAGCGACGAGGCGATCCGGGCGGCCGCCTACTCCAAGCGCGAACAGGAACGTCGCCGCATGCTTCAGGACGGCCATCATGACTAGCCGGCTGGTAACGTTGGCTTGAGAAGCGTCATTTGTCGGCGATTGTCCGGGTCCGGGAATTCCGCTGGTCGATAGGCGCGTGGCCATATCGCGTCGCGGGCCGACGGGACCCGGACGATACGCCGCCGGAGCGCCGGGATTCCGCTTGACGGCCCAGATGTGGCCACCACCGGTCCAACTGCCGTGGCAACGGCCCGCAGAGGCACGCCGGAGCCACGGACCCCGTCGCATCCACTTCCTGGAGTCAGGCTCTCTGCGCCAGTCTCCGTCCCTGCCGTGCTGCGGTCATGCCGCGGCACCAAAGGAAGCCATCATGAAAGCAGCGGTATACGAAGGCCCGCGAACGGTCACCGTGAAGGACGTACCGGACGCGAAGATCGAACATCCCTGCGACATCATCGTCAAGATCACCACTACTGAGGTTCCCCCGAGATGCGGGGAAGGGTGACAGCGGGTCAGATGGGTCTCATGAGAGGAGCCCTGACGATGCCTGCCCCGAGGAAGTACCCGCT